>CAJCJE010000372.1 GCA_903970565.1 Candidatus Melainabacteria bacterium
CGGCCAGGACGAACCAGCCCCTCGGACTCCAAGAATCTGATCTTGGAGATGGTCACGTCGGGGAACTCGGGGCGGAGTTGTGCCAACACCGCCCCGATACTCAACCCGTCGCGTTGTGGCCGCCCCGCCGCAGTCACCAAGAACTCCTCACCCGATGCACCACCGATGCCCGACGGTCTGTGCGGTCCCCCTAGGCCCCCCGGCCTGGCACCGCCCAGTGTTCTCAGGCGCCGGAACCGGTGAGGAACACCAGCCGGAACTTGCCGATCTGCACCTCGTCGCCGTTGGCGAGCACGGCCTGGTCGACCGGCTCGCGGTTGACGTAGGTGCCGTTGAGGCTGCCGACGTCGATGACGACGAACTCGCCACCCTCGCGGCGGAACTCGGCGTGCCGACGAGAAACCGTGACGTCGTCGAGGAAGATGTCGCTGTCCGGGTGCCGACCCGCGCTGGTGGTGTCTCGGTCGAGCAGGAACCGCGAACCGGCGTTGGGGCCACGCTTGACAACCAGCAGCGCGGACCCGGTCGGCAGTGCGTCGACACCGGCGACACTCGGCTCAGGGGCTGGTGCTTCGCTGGGCTCGACCTCGGAGAGGAAGTCGGCACGGAACACGGAGGTCCGTTCCGGCAATCCCTCCGGCGGTACCCCTGGCCCGTCGTTCGTGCTCACCTGGGCTCTCCTCCTGCTACTGGACTCTTCGTGACCATCCAAACGTACCGTGCCCGATGCCTCGCCCCGGCGTTGACTCCCCTTACGACCGAACAGTCGACGAAAGATCGTTATCACGCCTGCTCCGAAAGCCGCCGATAGGCATCGGCGTCGAGCAGTTCGTCCAGCTCAGTCGGGTCGGCGAGCTTGATCTCGATCATCCAACCTTCACCGTAGGGATCGGAGTTGACCAGCTCCGGGCTGGCGTCCAGCGCCTCGTTCCGACCGATGACCTCACCGGCGAGCGGGACGTAGATGTCCGAAACGCTCTTGGTCGACTCCACCTCGCCGACGGACTGACCTGCGGTTACCTGCTCGCCCACCTCGGGCAACTGCACGAAGACCACGTCGCCGAGCTGGGTCTGGGCAAAGTCGGTGATGCCAACCCGCACCGAATCAGCGCCGACCAGTGCCACCCATTCGTGTTCCTGGGTGTACTTCAGCTCCTCGGGTACCACCTTCGAGCTCTCCTTACGATTGTGCCCACGACGGTTCGCCACAACTATCCGCCAACTCCTGTGGTACCCAACTTAGCCAACCGGTTCGGTCCGTCGCACAGCGATCACCACCTGAGCCACGTACAGCAGTCCCGACCAGACGTAGAGCACCGATCCCCAGATGATGAACGCATAGCCGATCGGCCGCGCGATGGTCGCCGCGATCGAGGTTCCCTGCGCGAACAGCACCAGCGGAAATGCGTACAGCAGGGCGAAAGTCGCGCCTTTTCCGACGTAGTGCACCTCGGGCGGGGCGTAGCCGGCCCGGCGCAGCACCGGCAGGCACAGGCCGACCACCACGTCCTTGGCGACCAGGATCACCGCCAGCCACCACGGCACGATGCCGCGCAGCACGAACGCGACCAGGGTGGCGACGATGTAGAGCCGGTCGGCGGCCGGGTCGAGCAGGGCGCCGAGCCGGCTCATCTGGTTGAGCCAGCGCGCCAGCTTGCCGTCCAGCCAGTCGGTGAAGCCGCTGAAGATCAGTAACGCGAGGGCGATCAGGTCATCGTGCGGGCCCAGCAGCAGCCACAGGAACACCGGGACGCCGGCCAGCCGCAGCACGCTCAGCGCGTTGGGCACCGTCCACCAGCGGTCCATGCCCGCTGCCTCGGCCGCGGCCGGGGCGCTGACCAGCCCTGATGATTCCTCGGCGAGCCCCAACTCGATCCTCCCGCTCCGCCGCCCACGAAACAGGCCGCAACAGGATCAGCCTGCCACAGGTCCAGTCACGGTCCAGCGCAAGTACCGTCACTGGAAATTCCACAGTCGGGACGAAGCCCGTGGGCCTCCAGCGGTCGGCGGGAACAGCTCACCTACCGGCGCGTCGGCTCCAGCCACGGCGTTGCAGATCGGCGCAGCTGAACTCCACCGCGCGGCCCCGATCGTCGACGCCGACCCAGCGCGGGCGGTTCACGATGAGTTCGAGCACGTAGGCGTGACCGCGACTCCAGACCACACTGCACGGCACGGTCGGCAGCACACTGTCCGCCTGGCCCGTCTGGTCGGACGCGGTGCCGGCGGTCTCCTCGGCGCGGGCCGCGGTCGGCTCGCTGGCGCGGGAACGGGAAAACTGCCCTCGGGTGTCGGTAGTCGTGCTCATCTTCGGGGAATACCTCCGCAGGGGCGTCGATAGGGCGTCGGATTTGTTGGCCCTGGGGGAATTATCGCGCCCCCGCGGAATGCAATCGGCTGTTACGAAGCTGCACGCGGTGATCGCACGGCAGCCATCGGTGAGAGAACATGCGGCACCCGGCCGCACGGACGGGCGCCGGGTCAGGCCCCGACCGCCCACCGACAATCCTCGACCATCCGGCGCGGGTAACCGGGGGTAACACGGCGGTGACCTGACGGCCATCCGCACGCGAGGGACATCCCGGCCGCGCGCGGAACGCGCGGCCGGGCCGTCGATGGTCGAACTCTCGGCAGTGGTGCTCAGTCGCCGTGCGGTCGCAGCGTCACGTCCGCCTCGACGGTCTGGCCGGGACCGATCCGGATCGGGGTGGCCATCGGCTGGTAGAGGTTGGCGACCACGGTGTACTGGCCGTCCGGCAGGCCCTCCAGCCGGTACTGGCCGGATTCGTCGGCGACCACGCTGGCGGCCACCCGGCCCTGTTC
>CAJCJE010000373.1 GCA_903970565.1 Candidatus Melainabacteria bacterium
TCGCTGCTCCCGAATCGCGGTGCCGACGCCAACGACCCGTTCGGGTTTGTGATCGGGCTGCTGGTACTGCTGGAATTCGTGTTCGTCATGCCGACCGTGGGCCTCGTCCGATTCGCTGTGTACTGCGCACGCTCGCCCGGCTGGTATCTGGAAAGTCGGTATGTGATGGCCGACGGCGGCCCCCACGGTGCGCCGGTGGTGCTGGCGATTGGAACCAAGCGCCGGGCCAGGCGGCTTCAGCGAGTTCTGCGGCGAGAGTTCGGCAACGGCGCGGACTTCAACGCTCCGGCTGTGCACACGGCCATCACGCAGACCTACGCATCGTTCAGGCCCGTGACGCCGCCGCCAATCAGCGGGCAGGCATTCTGATGTAGGTCGTCGCGGACCTTCAGCGTGCTATAACAAAATCGCTGGTCACCCAGCCTTCGAAGACACGCCATCCGTCGGATGAGGGCTATCGATGATCATCGGCCCACCAGGCAGGTTATTGGTCGAGGGTGTTCAGCAGACCGTTGAGTTCGGTGATCAACAACTCGGTTGATGCGGGTGCGAGGACCACCCAGGTCGCCCCAATACCGCTGGACTGTTGCTTGGTCAACCATCGGCCGGACTCCAGGTCCACATACGCGATCGGATACTGCGTCTTCCGACGCTGGCCGAACGCGGTCCGCGCGCCCGCGTAGACCTGTCCGCCGCCTCGCCCGGGTTGGCTCAGCATCCGCTGCATTGCCCGGCAATCCGACGTCACCTGATCCGGGGCCCGATTGGATTGCAAGATCGAACCTTCCCCGTACGAAGGGCCCGAGCTGCCAGCTTCGACTACATCGCGATATGTGTCCAGCGGCACCGTGACTGAACGACCCCGCCCGGCAGGCACAGTGGGCAACAGACGCACAATCGCCTGTGGCAACGCATCGGCCGCAATAGGCCGAAGATGGACGGCGTGATCGTCCAGAACCGCCAGCACCGCGTCGACGCCATTCGTCGCGGCCACAGCGCCGAGCGTCACGTGAGCAGCGCGGCCGATCCAGGCGTGCAACTCCAGCGGTGGGGCAGCGAGGAACGCCATAGTGCGCAGGAGTCTCGGAGACACGGTACGGTCAGAGGACGGCCGCGACGAGCGCGATTACCGCTGCTCGGGCACGACTGCCGGGCCTCGGCCGTAACCGGCCGACCACCATCGAATTCGCCACGGCTCACCCTAACCCTGCGCCGATCGGCTACAGCAGACGGAGTTGTTGGCTGCGCTGCGCTTTCGACTGGCTGGCGTCGGCGCTGCGGGTGGCGAGGTCGTCGTCGAGCACGGTGAGAAACGGCGACGACCGCAATGCCGTTTGTTTCCCGCCGCGCATTCGCTGCTGCGGATGACTCAGATACAAATGTGACTGCGCGCGGCTGACCCCGACGAAGAACAAACGCCGTTCCTCCGCTTCGGCGCGCCCGTCCTGGTCTTCCTCGCCCGGCCAACGCAACGGCAGAATTCCCTCCGCGCAGCCGACGATGAACACCACCGGGAATTCCAGCCCTTTCGCGGCGTGCAGGGTGAGCAGCGAGATCCGGTTGGCGCGCGGGTCCCAGGCGTCCACCTCGGCACCGAGGGACAGTTCGGCGTGGAAACCGGCCAGGTCCATACCGGGTAGCGCGGTCAGCGGGAGAAGGAGGTCAAGGGCCTCGGTGATCATCGCCGAATCGACGTCCGAGGAGGACACGACCGGGTCGGCCGGGGAGGACACGACCGGGTCGGCCAGGGTGGAGACTTCGGTGGCGGCCGGCAGTTGGGCGAGGGCGGCGGTGGCGGCTCGGCGGAGCAGGACGGGGAGTGCGACGCCATCGGCGGAGTCGGAGAGTTGGCCGACGATGGCCCGCACGCCGAGGTGTTTGGCGAGTCGGTTGTGTGAGCGTTTCTGGAACGGCAGTCCGGCCCGCGACAGCGCGGCCATGATCGGCCGGGCCTGGGAATCGGTGCGGTAGAGGACGGCGAGGTCGTCGAAGGACAGGCCGCCGGCGATGCCGTGCGAGTCGACCAGACCGGAGTCGCGGGAGTGGAAGGAGGACCCACCGAGGAGTTCTTCGATGGTGTGCACGACGAAGGTGGCTTCGGCGTCCTCGTCGGACGCCTGGTGGATGCCGATCCGGTCGGCGGCGGGCAGTGCGCGCATGGCGTGCAGGCCACGGTCCGGGACGAGGGTGGTCGGCGCGATGGCGGCCACGGCGCCGGCCACGATCACCGCGCTGGAACGGT
This sequence comes from Candidatus Melainabacteria bacterium, assembly GCA_903970565.1. Lineage (GTDB taxonomy): Bacteria > Actinomycetota > Actinomycetes > Mycobacteriales > Pseudonocardiaceae > CAJCJE01. The sequence continues at coordinate 2,243 of CAJCJE010000373.1, forward strand.
AGTTCCTGGTCAGCGCGACCAGGTGCGCGGTGGGGAAATCCTCCCGGAAACGGAGGAAGAACCCGACGTCGGCGCCACGGAAGGCATAGATCGCCTGGTCCGGATCGCCGATGGCGCAGAGGTTTCCGTCCACTGGCGCCAGCAGGCGCAGCAGCCGGTACTGGAGTTCGTCGACGTCCTGGTATTCGTCGACGCAGATGCGGCGGAACTGGTCGCGGTAACGGGAAACCAGATCCGGGTCGGCGGCCAGCAGGGTGACCGGCAGCGAGATCAGGTCGTCGAAGTCGACGAGTCCGTTGCCGTGCAACGCTTTCGCGTAGCGCTCGGCGAGTTCGGGCAGTTCGGGTTCGACGGTGTGGGCCGGGACGGACTCGCCGTTCGCGGCGGCGGCGAGCCGGGCGGCCTCGGTGCGTTTGTAGGCGGACAGGCTCTCCAGCGCGCGGCGGGCCTCGCGCGGGGTCGCGCTGCCGAGCACCTCGCGCAGCAGGGCCAGTTGGGTGCCCTCGTCGGCGACGCCGAAGTCCTCGGGCAGGCCGAGGCGTTCGTGCTGGTCGCGGAGCAGGTCGAGACCGAGACCGTGGAAGGTGGCCACGGTGATCCGGCCGGCCTGCGCGGGCACGAGCGCGGTCAACCGCTCGCGCATCTCCTCGCAGGCTCGCCGGGTGAAGGTGATGGCCAGGCAGTGCTGCGGGGCGACGCCGTGCGCGGTGATCAGGTGCGCCAGCCGGTGGGTGAGGGTCCGGGTCTTGCCGGTGCCGGGACCGGCCACGATCAGCAGCGGGCCGTCGAGAATCTCGGCGGCGGCGCGCTGGTCCGGGTCGAGGCCGGACAGAAGGGTGTCATCGGCTGGGGCGCCGGCCCGCGCGGCCGGGACGAGTTCGGGCGCCGGCACGAGTTCGGGCTCCGGGGCCAGTTCAGACGCCGGGGCCGGTTCTGGTTCGGGGAGCGCGTCCAGCGGGTCCGGTGGCGAGTCGGCACGGACTCGAACGGGTTTCGCGACCGGTTTCTTCGCCGGTTCGGGCAGATCCAGGTCGAACAGGGCGGACGCGGACATGCCGCCGCCGCCGAGTTCGCCGGGTTCGAACAGCGAGATGGTGCCGTACTCGCCGTCGTAGCCGGCTTCCCGGCGTACCCGGCCGGCGCGCAGCCGTTCGATCGCCTCGACGAGCAGCGGATTGCGGGCGCGGCGGATCTCCTCGATCGGCAGTTCCAGCAGGATGCCCAGTTCCGGGCCGAGGGTGTTGACCAGTTCGTCGACGGCTTGGAGCACCTTCTTGCTCTTCGGGCCGACGCCGAGGATTTCGCCCATGATCTCGGGCAGCGCGAGGATGTGCTGGAAGGTGCCTGCGGTGTCCGGGCGGTGTCCGGGGCCCCGGTCGGCGAGTTCGTCGATTCGGTAGAGGACGCCGAGGGTCAGCGGTTTTCCGCATTCCGGGCAGATTCCGCCGAGCGCCTTGGTGTCGGCCGGTTCCAGGTGCACGCCGCACTTGCGATGACCGTCGTGGTGGTACTTGCCCTCTTCCGGGAACATGTCGAGGGTGCCGACGTAACCGTCGCCGGTTTCCAGCGCGCGGCGCAGGTTCGCGTAGCCGAGTTCGGTGTCCAGCACGGTCGCGTTGCGGCCGAGTATTGGTGGGGAGTGCGCGTCGGAGTTGCTGATCAGGTGGAACCGGTCGAGTTGGGAGACCCGCCAGTTCATCTCCGGGTCGGAGGACAACCCGGTTTCCACCGCGAAAATGTGGTCGGCGAGGTCGAGGTAGCAGTCCTCGATGGCGTCGAAACCGGATTTCGAGCCGAGGACGGCGAACCACGGTGTCCAGGCGTGCGCGGGGATCAGGTACGCGCCGGGGCCGGATTCGAGGGTGATCTCCAGCAGGTCGCGGGAGTCAAGGCCGAGGATCGGCCGCCCGTCCGAGCCGAGGTTGCCGATCTTGGCCAGCCGCCGGGTGAACTCCTCACCGGCGGCGAGGTCCGGAAGGTAGCAGAGGTGGTGCACCTTGCGGGTCTTGTCGCCGCGCTTGTAGATGGTGGAGATCTCGACCTCAAGCAGGAACCGGACCGGGGTGTGGCAGCTGGGCGGCAGTGTGCGCAGCACCTCGCGGTCGAGGTCCTCGCGCAGCATGAACAGGCCGTCCTCGGCCGGCACCAGCTTGGTGCGGATCTCCTCGGCCCAGGCCGGATGGGTCAGGTCACCGGTGCCGAGGACCGTGATGCCCTTGCGCCGAGCCCACCAGGACAGGTGTTCCAGGTCGCAGTCCCGGCTGCACGCCCTGCTGAACTTGGAATGGACGTGCAGATCGACGTAGTGGCGCACGGGCAGAGATCGTGCCATGTGGCCCCGACGGCCCCGTCAGCCACCGGTCAACCAACCGGGCGGGCGCACTGCTGTCGAGTCGGCGGGCAGTTCGAAGATCAGTTCGCGGCCGTCCTCGGCGTCCCACTGTTCACCGGTGAACACGAAGCCGAAGCCGGCGATGGTCGCCAGGGAGGCGACGTTGTCCGGGCTGATCGTCAGGCGGATGACGCGGACCTCGGGTTCGGCGACGGCACGCTGCATCAGCGCCCGCAGGATGGCTCGGGCATAACCCTGCCGTCGATGGTCCGGGAGCACGGTGTAGCCGATCTCGACCATGCCGGCGTCATCCGGTGGGCCGTGATAGCCGGCATAGCCGACGACCACGTCCCCTGGCTGCGTACACACCGCCTTGGTGACCCAGCCGGCACTGGTCGGGTCGGCGAGGATCTGGTCGTGGCGCAGCTGCCACAACCACCTGGCGTCCTCGCCGAGGAAGGCGGCCGGCAGCTCGATCCCGGCCTCGGTGCTCGCGGCGGCGAGGTCCTTCGCCAGCAACGCGGCCAGCGCCGTACGGGAGAGCGTGACCAAGCGCAGGGTATGGGGTGGCACCTGCGCATCGTGGTGGCCCGACCGTGGCCTGTCCACCGGGTTTCGGCCAATTTGCCCGCCTCGCAAATTTGCGCGGCGGTCCCGGTCTCAACCTCGGTCTTCAGGACGCCCTCAATCTCGGCTGGAAACTCGCCGCGCAGGTCGACGGCTGGGCACCGGCCGGCCTGCTGGACACCTACCAGAGCGAGCGGTACCCGGTCGGCAAGCGGGTCATCCTCAGCACAATGAGTCAGGCGGTGCTGAACGGGCCAGGACCGCAGATCACCGCGCTGCGCAGCCTGTTCGGCGAACTGCTCGATGACGAGCACAACATCCAGCGGATCGCGGATCTGATGGCCGGCACGGACGTCCACTACGAGATGCCGGGCGCGGTCGATCATCCGATGCTCGGCCGGTGGATGCCGGATCTGCCGCTGATTGGCGCGGATGGACCGACCAGGATCGCCGAGTTGATGCGGCCCGGGCAGGGCCGTCCTGCTCGATCTGGGCTCCGCTACCGGGTTGGCCGAGGCGGCAGCTGGTTGGCGGGATCGGGTCCGGTTGGTCGAGACGAGGTGCTCGGCACCGGACGGAACGCCGGCGCCGGCCTTGTTGATCCGCCCGGACGGCTATGTCGCCTGGGTCGGCACCGACGATGTCCACAGTGGACTGAGTACGGCGCTGAACCAGTGGTTCGGAACGCCGCCGCCGGCCTCCGCTCCGACACGGTCAACCTCCGGTCCAACACGGTCAGCCACCGGCCTGGCACTATCAGCCATTGGTCCGACACTTTCAGTTACCAGTCCGGCGCGCTCAGCTGACAACCGTCCGACCGCTTGATCTTGCACTCTCCCGCGCACATGTGACTCAAGACTGTTCATATGCGCCACTTCTTGGCATTTTTTGATTGATCATGCACACTATGAGCACATAATGAGCATGATCAATCATTTGATGTCGCAGAGAGGTGGCGCCGGAGTTGATCCTCACTGTCACCGCGAACCTCGCCCTGGATATCACCTACGAGGTGCCACAACTGGTAAGCGGCGCCGCGCACCGGGTGAGCCGGGTTCACCAGAGAGCCGGCGGAAAGGGCGTGAACGTGGCCAGGGTGCTGCGCGCGCTCGGCCGGCGCCCGGTAATCGCCGGCTTGGCCGGCGGCCCGACCGGCGAGGCCATCCGGACGGAGCTGGCGCGGGCAGGGCTGGCCGACGCGCTCACGCCGATCTCCGGTGAATCGCGGCGGACGGTCACCGTGGTGGCGCTGAACACCGA
>CAJCJE010000374.1 GCA_903970565.1 Candidatus Melainabacteria bacterium
GGCCGGACGGCGAGCTGCGCTGGCTGCACGCCTTCGCCGCCGCCCGCCCCTCGGACCCGGCGACGACACTGGTCAACGGCTATGTCCGCGACGTGACCGATCGCCGCCGCGACCGCGACATGCTGGCCGCGGAACGTGCCGCGCTGCTGGATGCGCAGCGAATCGCGAAGATGGGCAGCTTCCGCTACGACCCGGCCACCAACACCACCTGGCGCAGCGCCGCGCTGGAGGAGATGTACGCCGAGATCGGGGTCGAACCGGGCAGCGACCCACTGGCCAACATGAAGTCGGCCCAACTGCCCGGATTGCGGCAGCTGGTCGAGAAACTGGTCGGGACCAGCATCGACGCACCGCTGGAGGTCGAGGTCGACGGCGAGGTCGGCGGCCGGATCTACCTGGCGCGGGCGCACGGCGCCGTCGACGCCGACCAGCGGATCGTCGGCATGGCCGGCACCATCCAGGACGTCACCGAACACCGCCAGCTGCGACGGCAGCTGTTGCAGGACCGGCGCCGGTTCGAGGTCGCCCAGCGGGTCGCCCGGCTCGGCACCTGGGAATGGAACCCGGATACCGACGAGTGCGTCTGGTCGCCGATGGTGCGCGAACTGCTCGGCGTCAGCGCGGAAACCCAGGCCACGTACCAGAAGTTCCTCAGCCTGGTGCTGGCGCAGGACCGGTCCTGGGTGGACGAGCGGTTCCGTCAGCTCAGCCGGGACCACAAACCGGTCGAGTGCGAGCACCAGCTCGTCCGGCCGGACGGCGCGATCCGCACCTTCCGCTGCTACGGGACCTCGATCCCCGGCTCCGGCAGTCGCCTGATCATCGGCACCGCGCAGGACGTCACCGACCAGCGCATCGCGGAAACCCGGATGCTGCGCTCCAGTCAGCGTTTCACCGACCTGGTCGCGCTGACCCCGGTCGGCATCGGCCTGTTCGACGACGCCGAGCGCCTGGTCGACGCGAACGACGCGCTCTGCGACCTGCTCGGCACCAGCCTGGAGAAGCTGCGCGGCCGAACCGCCGACCAGCTCGGCCATCCCGGCGACCGTACCCGGTACCCGTCGATCCGGGCCGAACGCGGCGGCAACCTCAGGGGCCGGCGCAAGGTGCCGCAGCGGGTCCTGGTCCGCGCCGACGGTGAGCCGATCTACTGCGAGCTGCACATCGCGGTGTCCGTGCAGGACGACGGGCAGCGGTTCTGGCTGGTGGTCTTCCAGGACGTCACCGAACGGCGCAGGGCCGCCGAGGCGCTGCGTCACCAGGCCACCCACGACGAGCTGACCGGCCTGCCCAACCGGGCCGCGGTCAAGGAACTGCTCGGCGAACTGCTGCGCGGGCCGGCGGCGGCCAGGATCGCGGTGCTGTTCTGCGACATCGACAACTTCAAGCGGGTCAACGACTCCCTCGGCCACGACGCCGGCGACGAGCTGCTGGTGGCACTGGCCCGGCGCCTGGAGGGCGGTCTGCCGGACAACTGTACGGTGGCCCGCCTGTCCGGCGACGAGTACGTGATCATCTGCGCGGACATCGACGCCCTCGGTGGCGTTGGCAAGCTGGCCAACCTGGTGTCCTCGCTGCTGCGCAGCGCCGTCCCGGTGCACGGCCAGCTGGTCCGGGTGTCCGCCTCGATCGGGGCCGCGGTGCCCAAGGGCGACCCGTCCACCGGCGCCGACCTGCTGCGATTCGCCGACGCCGCGATGTTCGAGGCCAAGGCACAGGGCGCCGGACGGGTCTCGGTGGCCAGCGCCGCGCTGATCGCCTCGGCCGACCGCCAGGTCCACCTGGAGGGGCAGCTGCGTGACGCGCTGTCCACCGACGGCCTCGCCCTGCACTACCAGCCGGTGGTCGGCGCGGACGGCACGATCCTCACCGCCGAGGCGCTGGTCCGCTGGCCGCACCCGGAACGCGGGATGCTCGGCCCGGACGTCTTCCTCCCGGTCGCCGAGCAGGGCGGCCTGCTGCGCGAACTGGACCGCTGGGTGCTGCGCACCGCGCTGCTGGAGGCGCGGGACTGGTCGACGATCGCCGGTCATCCGGTGGCCGTCGCGGTCAACCTGGCCGGCCTGGTTCCCGGTGATCCGGAATTCGTCGACTCGGTGTCCAACGCCGTGCTGGAGGCCGGGATCGACTGGGACCGGGTGGTGCTCGAACTCGTCGAGACCAGCCTGGTCGACCTCCCGTCGCGGACCAGAGCGGCGATGGCCGAACTGGTCGCCAAGGGGGTCCGTTTCGCCGTCGACGACTTCGGCACCGGCTACTCCTCGCTGGCTCGGCTCAAGGACCTGCCGGCGCAGATCATCAAGGTTGACCGCAGGTTCGTGGCCGGGGTCGGCAGTGACTCCTCGGACTTCGCGGTGGCCAGCGCGGTGGTGGACATGTCGCGGGCGATGGGCCGCAGCTGCATCGCCGAGGGCGTGGAGACCGCGACCCAGTTCCACGTGCTGCGCGGGATGGGTGTGGACGCCTACCAGGGCTGGCTGTTCTCCCGAGCGGTGCCGGCCAAGGACTTCCGCGCGATGCTCAAGAAGGGCCCGCTGCACGCCCCCAGCGCCGGCTGAGGCTCCCGGTCGGCTGACAAACCGGACAGGCGTGCGCCGATCGGGCGACCTGGTGACCCCGAGTGTCACTTTCGGCACGTTTTGATCGCGGTCGGGGTGGATATTTGTGATCACATGGTGAAACGAGCTGCCTTTGTCGGCCCTGCCGGCTAGGGTCGGGCAACCGATGTCCGCCGTGATGGCGCGTGGACCTCGGCACGATATTCGCAGCGTGCTTTTGCCGCGGCGGCCGGTGAGTGGCCGTGACGACCGGGAGGACCTCGGGTGATCGAGTTCCAGGCCGTGACCAAGCAGTACGACGATGGCACGACTGCCGTGCACGCCCTTGACCTGCGGGTCGAGGAAGGGCGGATCACGGTCTTCGTCGGCCCGTCAGGTTGCGGAAAGACCACTTCTCTGCGCATGATCAACCGGATGATCGATCCGACCTCCGGCCGGATTCTCATCGACGGCAAGGACATCCGCGAGTCCGACCCACCACTGCTGCGCAGGGGGATCGGCTACGTGATCCAGCAGGCCGGCCTGTTTCCGCATCGGACGGTGCTGGACAACGTGGCGACCGTGCCGGTGCTCACCGGAACCTCCCGCCGCGCGGCCCGCAAACGCGCCGGCGAACTGTTGGACCTGGTCGGCCTGCCCGCCGGGGTGGCCAAGCGCTATCCGGCGCAGCTCTCCGGCGGTCAGCAGCAGCGGGTCGGGGTGGCCCGCGCGCTGGCCGCCGATCCGCCGGTGCTGCTGATGGACGAGCCGTTCAGCGCGGTCGACCCGATCGTCCGGGAAGGACTACAGGAGGAACTGCTGCGCCTCCAGGCCGAGTTGGCCAAGACGATCGTGTTCGTCACCCACGACATCGACGAGGCGATCAAGCTCGGCGACCGGGTCGCGGTGTTCCGCCAGGGCGGCGTGCTCGCCCAGTACGAATCGCCCGCCGTGCTGCTGGCCAATCCGGCCGACGATTTCGTCTCCTCCTTCGTCGGCCGGGACCGCGGCTACCGGGCACTGGGTTTCCTGCCCGCCTCCGGGGTCGCCGTCGGCGAGGTGGCCTGCGTCCGGTTCGGTGGCAAGGTCGGCGCGGCCAGGACCAGTCTGGAGGACGGCTGGGCGATCGCGGTGGACGAGGCTTCTCGGCCCCTGGGCTGGCTTTCCGCCGCTCGACTGTCCACAGTGTCCGATGACGCCGAGGTCACCGAGGATCTGGTGATCTCCGGTGGTTCGCTCTACCACGTCAGCGCGCGCGACGGCGCCACCGCCGGTTCGCTGCGCAGCGCGCTGGACTCGGCGCTGAGTTCGCCGGCCGGGCGCGGGATCGCGGTCGACGGCGACGGCGCGGTGGTGGGCGCGGTGCAGGCCGAGGACGTGCTGACCGCGCTGTCCGCCGCGCGCACCGCCGGCAAGGTGCCGTCATGAGCTGGGCGAGTGACCATGTCTCGCTGATCCTGTCCGAGACCGGTACGCACCTGGTCCTCGCGCTGATTCCGGTGCTGCTCGGGCTGATCATCTCGATCCCGCTCGGCTGGCTGGCCGCGCGCTGGCGGGTGGCGCGGGCGATCCTGATCCCGCTCAGCGGCATCCTCTACACGATCCCCTCGCTGGCGCTGCTGGTCGTGCTGCCGGTCATTCTCGGCACCCAGATCCTCGATCCGATCAACCTGATCGTCGCGCTGACCATCTACACCATCGCCCTGCTGGTGCGGTCCGTGGCC
>CAJCJE010000375.1 GCA_903970565.1 Candidatus Melainabacteria bacterium
TGCCGCGCCACAACCGGTCCCGCCGTGACCGCTCCGCGGCGGGTGGCAAGCACGCGGGTCGGGACGACGCGCCCGAGCAGCGCGGTGGTTTCGGGATGGCCTTGTCCAGAACCGAGTCCGGGCCCGACGGCGACTGGCTGGTCCGGCACGTGCCGGGCGCGCAGGCCACCAAGGTCTACCGCTGTCCCGGCTGCGATCACGAGATCCGACCCGGCGTCCCGCACGTGGTCGCCTGGCCCGCCCTTGACCACGGCTCGGTGGCCGACCGCAGGCACTGGCACACCGGCTGCTGGTCGGCTCGCGGCCGGCGCGGCCCCACCACCAAACGCTGGTGACCGCCTGAGCCGACCGCTCGCTCGGCGTCGACCGGGGCCGGACACGCCACCGGCCCCGAGGACGAGACCTCGGGCCGGCGTGGATCTTCGCTGGTGCTGGTGCTGGTGCTGGGTGCTCAGCGCTTGCCGGTCGGCTGCCGCTTGGGCTGCTGGTGACTCGGCTGCTGGCCCGACTGCGGCTGGTTCGGCTGCTGTCCGGTGCCCGGCTTGCCGGGCGGGAGAGCGACCGGGCTGGTGCGCCGGGTCGGCGCGTCCAGCGCCGAGACCTCCACGGTCGGCCGGTTCGGATCGGGCACCTTCACCGCCGGGCCGGTACCGCTGCCGCCGTTGGCCCCGTTGTCATTGCCGGTATTCGCGTTGTTGTCATTGCCGGCGTTGGCGTTGGCGTTGGCGTTGGCCGTGGCCGCGCCGTCCGCGATCGGCACGGTGCGCTGATCCGGTCGGGTCGGCTTGCCGTTCCCGTTGAGGTTGGCGGTCCCGTTCACGGTGCCCTGCGCAGCGCCCACGCCGGCCGGGTCGATGTCGGACTCCTCCGGCAGCGGCTCCAGCTGCGGGGTCGCGTTCACCATCAGGTTGTGCGCGGCCCGCAACTGCTCGGCGAGCTGGGTACGCAGGGTGCGCAGGGCCTCGACCCGGCCGGTGGCCTGGGCGACCCGCCGGTTGGATTCCTCGGTGGCCTCGCGGACCCGACGGTGTGCCTCGTCGGTCGCGTCCTGCAACCGGGCCTGCGACTCGGTGGCCGCCTCGTGCCGACGGCGGTTGGCCTCTTCGGTGGACTCCCGCAGCCTGCGCTCGGCCTCGGCCTTGCTGATCCGCTGTTCCTCGGCGACCGCGGCGCGCAGCTGCGCCGCCTCCTCGTTGACCTGGGCCCGGATTCGGGTGGCCTCGTCGGTGGCCTCGCGGACCCGCTTCTCCGCCTCGGCCTTGCTGGCCCGCTGTTCCTCGGCGACCGCGGCGCGCAGCTGCGCCGCCTCCTCGTTGACCTGGGTGCGAATCCGAGTGGCTTCCTCGGTCGCCTCCCGGACCCGGCGGTCGGCCTCGGCCTTGCTGGTGGCCTCCTGCTCGGCCAGCAGTCGCATGGACTCGGTCCGTCGCGAGGACATCGCGATCTCGAAGTCCTCGTCGATCTGGGTCCGCCGGTCGGTGGCCTCGGTATCCAGCTTGGCGCGAGCGGCGTCGGCGGCCTTGATCTTCGCCTCGATGTCCGCGTGCGCCTTCTCGATCAGCTCGCGGTGCTCGTTCTCCAGCTCGACCCGGCGCCCGTCGACCTCGGCGATCAGGTTCTCGTAGCGGTTGCGCAGCGAGGTCGCGTCCGCCTCCGCCCGCGTCCTGATCTGCCCGGCGTCGGACTCCGCGCGTGCCTTGATCTCGTTGGACTCGTCCTGCGCCAGCCGCAGCATCCGTTGCAGCCGCTCGGAAAGCCCTTCGAGCGTGGTCGGCGGCGCGGACAGTCGGTTGACCTGACCGCGCAGGTCGGTGATCTCGGTACGGGCCTGGCCCATCTGCTTGGCCATGTCCTGCGACTGGGCGATAGCGGCGTCCCGATCGAGGGCGATCAGCCGCAGATCCTTGTCCAGGCGTTCGAGGTGCTCCTCGACCTGTGTACGGGAGTAGCCGCGCTTGACGATGTCAAAGCCGGTTCCCAGGGGCACCACGTCACGCTCGCTACCGAAAGCCATGCGCTTACGCTACCCGGAAACATAACCCGGACGTGCGACACGTCCCCGTGCACCGCCTCGTGTCGATCGCATGGTCGGCGTTCACACTCCTCGGAAGCGGTTGATGGCGTCAAGGTGCCGAGCCCGGAACTCGGTGTCGCGCACGCCGAGACCTTCCTCGGGCGACAGGCAGAGCACGCCGACCTTGCCCTGGTGGGTGTTGGCGTGCACGTCCGAGGCGGCCCGGCCGGTCTCGGCGAGCGGGTAGACCCGGGACAGCGTCGGGTGGATGCGGCCCTTGGCGATCAACCGGTTGGCCTCCCAGGCCTCCCGGTAGTTGGCGAAGTGCGAGCCGATGATCCGCTTGAGATTCATCCACAGGTACCGGTTGTCGTAGGAGTGCATGAATCCGCTCGTCGACGCGCAGGTCACGATCGTGCCGCCCTTGCGCGCGGCGTAGACGCTGGCGCCGAAGGTCTCCCGGCCGGGGTGCTCGAACACGATGTCCGGGTCCTCCCCGCCGGTGAGTTCGCGGATCTTCGCGCCGAAGCGCTTCCACTCCTTGGGGTCCTGGTTGTCCTCATCGGCCCAGAACCGGTAGCCCTCACCGGTCCCCGCGGACCGGTCGATGATCAGCTCGGCGCCCATTTTCCGGCAGATCGCGGCCTTCTCCGGGCTGGACACCACACAGACCGGGATCGCGCCGCCGTTGAGCGCGAACTGCGTGGCATAGGAGCCGAGGCCGCCGGAGGCGCCCCAGATCAGCACCACGTCGCCCTGCTTCATGTCCGCCCCGTTGCGCGAGACCAGCTGCCGGTACGCGGTCGAGTTGACCAAACCCGGCGACGCGGCCTCCTCCCAGCTCAGATGCGCCGGTTTGGGCATCAGCTGGTTGGACTTGATCAGGGCCAGTTCGGCCAGGCCGCCGAAGTTCGTCTCGAAACCCCAGATCCGCTGTTCGGGGTCGAGCATCGTGTCGTTGTGGCCGTCCGGATGCTCCAGTTCGACGTTCAGGCAGTGCGCGACGACCTCGTCGCCGGCCTTCCAGGCGTTGACTCCGGGACCGGTGCGCAGCACGACGCCGGCCAGGTCGGAGCCGACGATGTGATAGGGCAGGTCGTGCCGCTTGGCCAGCGGTGAGGTGCGGCCGTAGCGCCGGAGGAAGCCGAAGGTGGACATCGGCTCGAAGATCGAGGTCCAGACGGTGTTGTAGTTGATCGCGCTGGCCATCACGGCGACCAGCGCCTCGCCCGGCCCGAGTTCCGGGGTCGGCACGTCCTCGACGTGCAGCGACTTGCACGGGTCCTTCTCGGCGTTGGGCAGGCCGTCGAACATCTCGGTCTCGTCGGCGTGCACGGTCACCGCCCGGTAGTGCTCGGGGACCGGCAGCGAGCCGAGTTCACCCAGCTCGTCGGCGAGAATGGCATCGAGGATCTTCTGCACGGCAGGCCTCCAGCGGATGTCGAATTGGCCGGATGTTACCGACGAGTAACGATACAGATTCACATGTTGTGAGCGACAGCACGCCGATCCTCGCCCAATCGCGTGACCCAGGCGACCGGAACGAGTCCTGAACGACTCCTGGCCGGCCGACCCGTGGAGGCCGACGGCGGTGTTCGCCACGAAACAGGATCGCCGAGCGCGTCGGCGTCCGGAAAGGACTCGCCTGGTTCCGGTTCCGGTTCCGGTTCACCGGGCGGGTCGATCGCGGCTGCGCCTGCGGTCAGACCGTCTCGTGCGCCCGTTCCTCGCGCGTCCGTTCGACCTGGGGGCTCGCCTCGGCCTCGGCGTGGGGGTGGTCTGCCGGCGCGCCGTCCGGTGCCGGCTCGACCAGTTCGATCAACACCCCGCCGGCGTCCTTGGGATGGACGAAGTTCGTGCGGCTGTTGGCGGTGCCGTGCCTGGGCTCCGCGAAGACCAGCCGCAACCCCTTGGCCCGCAGCGCGGCCGAGGCCGCGTCGATGTCGCGCACCCGGTAGGCGACCTGCTGCACCCCGGCGCCCCTGGTGCGCAGAAACTTTCCGATGGTCGAATCCTGGCTCAGCGGGGCGAGCAACTGGAGCACGGTGCTGCCGGGAGCGGCGCCCCTCGGGCTGAGCATCGCCTCACGGACGCCCTGTTCCTCGTTGGTCTCCTGATGGGTGACCTCGAAGCCGAAGGTGTCGTGGTAGTAGGCGATAGCCTCGTCGAGATCCGACACTGCCACGCCGACATGGTCGATCGCGGTCACGAAGAGTTCCAGCCCGTCAGTCATTATTGGAGGGTACGGAAACTGAAACGGTTCTGTTTCATCTTACGTGACAGCGGTCATAGTGGCGTTAGTTACCCGCCGGTATCGTCGAGGGTCGAGCCATGCCGGTCCGGCACCGTTGCGCTCGCATCGGCCCGGTTTCCGATGTCGGCGCGATAGGGGTCGCCGACACGGTTATGGTCGGATTACAGGTAGTTCCCGTTCAGCCGCAGTTCGTGTCCGCTGTGCCAACACTCCAACGATGGAGGCGTGTGATGTCGCCGGTTTCCGGATCTGTCATCGTTGCCGGGGCGCGTACCCCGATCGGTCGACTGCTCGGCTCGCTGAAGGACTTCTCCGGTCCGCAGCTGGGCGGCTTCGCGATAGCCGCGGCGTTGGAGCGGGCGGGTGTCTCGCCGGAACAGGTGCAGTACGTGATCATGGGTCAGGTGCTCACCGCCGGCGTCGGCCAGATCCCGGCCCGGCAGGCCGCCGTGCACGGCGGGATCAGCATGGACGTGCCGGCCCTGACCATCAACAAGGTCTGCCTCTCCGGCCTCGACGCGATCGCCCTCGCCGACCAGCTCATCAGAGCCGGTGAGTTCGACGTCATCGTCGCCGGCGGCCAGGAGTCGATGACCCAGGCGCCGCACCTGCTGCCCAAGTCGCGAGCCGGTTTCAAGTACGGCGACACCCAGCTCGTCGACCACATGGCCTACGACGGCCTGTTCTGCGCGTTCGACCAGGTCGCGATGGGCGCCTCCACCGAGAAGTACAACTCGCGTTACGAACTCACCCGCGCCGACCAGGACGCCTTCGCCGCCCGTTCGCACCAGCGCGCCGCGGCGGCCATCGACAAGGGCGTGTTCGCCGAGGAGATCGCGCCGATCACCATCCCGCAGCGCAAGGGCGACCCGAAGATCGTCGACACCGACGAGGGGGTCCGCGCGGACACCACCGTGGAGAGCCTCGGCAAGCTGCGGCCCGCGTTCGCCACCGACGGCACCATCACCGCCGGCTCCGCCTCGCAGATCTCCGACGGCGCCGCGGCCGTCGTGGTGATGAGCAAGGCCAAGGCGCAGGAACTCGGCCTGTCCTGGCTCGCCGAGATCGGCTCGCACGGCGTGGTCGCCGGACCAGACGCCAGCCTGCACGAACAGCCGTCCAACGCGATCAAGGCCGCCTGCGCGAAGGCCGGCATCGAGCCGGGCGAGCTGGACCTGGTGGAGATCAACGAGGCGTTCGCGGCGGTCGGCGTGGTGTCCGCGCGAGTGCTCGGCCTGCCCGAGGACAAGGTCAACGTCAACGGCGGCGCGATTGCGCTCGGTCACCCGATCGGTATGTCCGGCGCGCGGCTGGCACTGCACCTCGCGCTGGAGCTCAAGCGGCGCGGTGGTGGGGTCGGCGCGGTCGCGCTGTGCGGCGGGGGCGGCCAGGGTGACGCGCTGATCATCCGGGTGCCGGGCGCATAATCTGGTCGTGCCGATCAACGATGTCGCCGAACTGCTCGACCGCGCGCGGGAAGGTAAGCCGCGCGCGGTCGCTCGGCTGATCTCGCTGATCGAGGACGCCAGTCCGCAGTTGCGGGAGGTCGCCAGCGCCCTGGCGCCGTTGACCGGTCGGGCCAGGGTGATCGGCCTCACCGGCTCGCCCGGCGTCGGCAAGTCGACCTCGACCTCCGGCCTCGTCACGGCGTTTCGCCGGCAGGGCAAGCGAGTGGGCGTGCTGGCCGTCGACCCGTCCTCGCCGTTCTCCGGCGGCGCGCTGCTCGGCGACCGGGTGCGGATGCAGGAACACGCCACCGATCCCGGCGTGTTCATCCGCTCGATGGCCACCCGCGGTCACCTCGGCGGCCTGTCCTGGGCGACCCCGCAGGCACTGCGGGTGCTCGACGCGGCAGGCTTCGACGTCGTCCTGATCGAAACCGTCGGGGTTGGACAGTCCGAAGTGGACGTGATCTCGCTCGCGGACACTACGCTGGTGTTGCTCGCGCCGGGGATGGGCGACGGTATTCAGGCGGCGAAGGCCGGCATCCTTGAGGTGGCCGACGTCTTCGTGGTGAACAAGGCCGACCGGGACGGCGCCGACCAGGTGGTGCGCGACCTGAAGTACATGATCTCCTTGGGACGGGTCGACCGCGCCGGTCCGCGTTGGCGGATTCCAGTCGTGCCAACGGTTGCCTCACGCGGCGAAGGTGTCGACGAGGTGATCGCCGCGCTCGACGCGCACCACGACTGGCTGACCGAACACGGCGAACTCGCCGCCCGCCGACTGAACCGCGCGAGCGTCGAGGTCGAGGCGATCGCGGTCGAGCAGTTGCGCGAGCGCTTCGGCGACCTGCGCGGCGGTCAGGCCCTGGCGAAGCTGGCCGACCAGGTGATGACCGGCACCCTGGACCCCTACGCCGCCGCCGACTCCCTGGTCGAAGGTCTCCGCGCCGAGCCCTCCCGCGCCGAGCCCTCCCGCACCGGGCCCTCCCGCGCCGAGAGCCACCAGCCTTCCGAAGCTCCGGCCTCCTGAGCGTTTGGTTTCCTGAGCGTTGGCCGGCCGAAAATTGTACTACCCGGTACGTACCCGATACAGCAATTGTCCACAACCGCACCAGTTGTCCACAGCCAACGATTCTCCGCTTGGCCCCGCCAATTTTCTCCCATAGGCATGACGCGCGGCGCCTTCCTCCGGGATGGGCGGGGGCTGTTGTCTGCCGTGGGGAACAGTTCGCGCGGGGGATGTGGGTGTGGGCTGGGTGGGGTACGGGGTCGGGTCGCGGGTGCTCGTTCGGTGCGGCGTGGTGCAATCGGGAACCCGTGGTTGGTGGTGACGTCGCTGGTCAGCCGATGGGACGGGGTTCGGGTCTGGTTGGCGCCGGTGGCCGGCCGGCGAGGCTGCTACCCTGGAGTTGACGGCAGGTAGGGCCGTTCGCGACTGGGCGTTGAGATTTCCTCCGCCGACAGATTGTGGCCCACGTGCCGTGACCCAATGTGATTCCACTGTCCGGTGTTCGCATTGACCGTTCTCGTGAGGATTGTGGGAGGGATGTCATGAACGAACCCGATCTGCGGGCAGTCGTTCGGCAGGGCTGGGCCGCGGCTCGGCGGGCCGATCCGGGGCCGACCGTGGCGTACTTCGAGCGGTTACTGGACGGTCACGCCGGGAATGCGACCGCGCTGCTGCACTGTGCCCGTGCGCACGATTTCGCCGGTGAGCCGTATCTTGCCGCGCCGCTGTACCAGCGCGCCATCGAGGCCGGCCTGTCCGGTGTTCCGCTGCGTCGCTGCCTTGCCAGTTATGGCAGCGCGTTACGCAATCTGGATCGTTTCGCGGAATCCGTGCAAATTCTCGAAATGGCGCATCGGCAGTTTCCCGACGATGCGCTCATTATGTGTTATCTCGCACTTTCCCTGCACAGTGCGGGCGAATCGGCGCGAGCGCTGAGCCTGTTGCTCGATCTGGCGCTGGCCAAGATCGAGCAGCCCGATCTGGTCGCCAA
This sequence comes from Candidatus Melainabacteria bacterium, assembly GCA_903970565.1. GTDB lineage: Bacteria > Actinomycetota > Actinomycetes > Mycobacteriales > Pseudonocardiaceae > CAJCJE01. The sequence goes on from CAJCJE010000375.1 coordinate 7,714, forward strand.
CCGCTGGGCGCTGGGCAACTACGCCGCCGCGCTGGAACTGGGGTCCTGGGCAGCGGACGGGGCCGCGTCGCTGGAGCTGACCGGGCCGCTGCTGTCGGCCGCGAGCGTCGACCGGACCCCGACGTTCTGACCGAATTACGAGGTTGGGCCCAGCGGTTTCGGGCGGGGCCTCGGTCAGTCCAGTGGTTTCGGTGGGGCCTCGGTCAGTACGACGTCCAGCAGGCCGGGGAAGCGGGCGTCGAACTCGGGTTTGCGTAGCCGGTTGAGCCG
>CAJCJE010000376.1 GCA_903970565.1 Candidatus Melainabacteria bacterium
CCGCCCTGTTCCGGGTGCTGACCGGCGCGATCCTGGTAGTAGCCGGCATCGCCGTGGTCGTGCTGCGCAGCGAAACACTCAACCAGCTCGAATTCGCGCTGGTCGCGGCTATTGCCACCCTGGTCGGCGTCGGGGTGCTGACCGTGCCGTGGTGGCTGCGGCTGGTCCGCGACCTCGGTGAGGAGCGTCGGGCCCGAATCCGTACCGACGAGCGCGCGGAGATCGCCGCGCACCTGCACGACTCGGTCCTGCAAACGCTTGCGCTCATCCAGAAGCAGCCCGACGTGCCGCGCGAGGTGCTGAGGCTGGCCCGTGGCCAGGAACGTCAGCTGCGAACCTGGCTGTACTCCCCGGACGGCTACGGCCGCCTCCGGACCGACTCCGCGTCGGGCGAGGACACGACGCGCCCCGACGGTATGCCGGCCCCGCCGACGTTGTCCGCGGCGATCGCGGCCGCCAGCGGCGAGGTCGAGGACACCTTCGCGATCGTGGTCGCACCGGTGTTCGTCGGTGACTGCCCGATGGACGAGAAACTTGCCGCGCTCGCCCAGGCGGCCAGGGAGGCGATGGTCAACGCCGCGAAACACTCCGGTCAGTCCGAGGTCAGCGTCTACGTCGAGGTCGAGCCGACCGAGGCCACCGTCTTCGTCCGGGACCGGGGCACCGGATTCGATCCCGCCGCGATCTCCCCGGACCGACACGGCGTCGCCGATTCGATCCACGGCCGGATGGGCCGCTACGGCGGCACGGTGCGGCTGCGTACCGCGCCGGGCGAGGGCACCGAGGTCCACCTGACCATGCCGAGGACCACCGCGCCGACCACCCCCGGTGCCACCGGTAAGGCCAGGGCCGGCAGCAAACCGGGTAACGCGCAACAGCTGCCCGGCCGAGCGGGTGGCCGGCTCCGGGCCAGAATGGGAAGGAAGCCGGCCGTCGTGTCCGCCGCGGTGCCGGCATCCGACGGCAGGGACGGCGACGGGGTCTTCGGGGGAGAGAGCGGCACGGTGGCGCAACAGTCGACCGTTCCCGACCCGACCGGCGATACTGGTGTCCCCAACGACGCCGAAAGGGGTACCGCCGGCGCCACGACAATGGATGATTCGACGGTGACCGATACCGCCGCCGGCACGGCGGTTGATGATGCCGCCGGCCGCTCCGTCACGGACGGTTCCACAACAGGCAGTTCGGTAACAGACAATTATGTAGCAGGTAGTTCCATAGCAGGTAGTTCCGTAGCAGGCAGGGCGAAGGAGTCCAGGTGACCGAGGCAACCGAGGCCGCGGAACAGGCCGGCGCGCCGCGTCGCCCGGTCCGGGTCTATCTGGTGGACGACCACGCGCTGTTCCGTGCCGGGGTGCGGGCCGAACTCGACCTGCTCACCGACGACGTCGACGTGGTGGGCGAGGCCGGTTCGGTCGGTGAGGCCGTTGCCGGCATCAGCCACGTCAAGCCCGATGTCGTGCTGCTGGATGTGCACATGCCCGACGGTGGCGGCGCCGAGGTCCTGCGCCGGATTCGACCCGACCTGCCCGACGTGGTGTTCCTCGCCCTGTCGGTCTCCGACGCCGCCGAGGACGTGATCGCGGTGATCCGGGCCGGCGCGCGAGGCTACGTCACCAAGACGATCTCCAGCCGGGAACTCGTGACCGCCGTGCTGCGTGTCTCGGCCGGAGACGCGGTGTTCTCGCCCCGGCTGGCCGGATTCGTGCTGGATGCGTTCGCCGATCGTCCCGGTGCCGCCCCGATCAGCGATCCCGACCTGGATCTGCTGACTCCTCGGGAGCGCGATGTGCTGCGGCTGCTCGCGCGCGGCTACGCCTACAAGGAGATTGCCGCCGAACTGTTCATCTCGGTCAAGACCGTCGAGACGCACGTGTCCAGCGTGCTGCGGAAGACCCAGATGTCCAACCGCTACGAGCTGTCCCGCTGGGCCACCGACCGCCGCCTGGTCTGACTCACGAACCAGCCCTTATCACATTCGCGCCAACCAAGCCCCACTTGTCCACAAGCACCCCACCTGTCCACACCCCGCCAATTTCCCCGCGATCCACCCCCCCCCAACCGCGATAGGCTGGTGCAGGGCCGCCTTCCCCCGGAGAGGGTGGGGGTTTGTCTGTGTCCAACAAGGGGAATACAAAAGTCTACTGTGGACGAGCATGTTCAGCCGTGGATTCCGGTGATTATCCGAAAAGCCGGAAATTGTCACGGTCCGCTAAATCGCCGCTCATCCAAAAATAATTGCTGCTCGGCTCTCTGAAAATAATTGCCGCCCGGCTCCAAAATAGAGCCTGAATTCCGGATCACGCAGCTCCTTCTTCGTGTACTTGCGGATCGGCGAAATTCACGGCATGGCTCGCGGTCGGCCATGTCATCAGTTGTCGTGCTTGTCCTGCTTTCCAGCCTTGCCGGGCTGGCCGACCACCATCGCGTTGTTCAGTCGCAACTGGTCGGCTTCCGACACGAACTGAAAGTAGATCTCGCTGCTCACGGACTGGCCGTTGTTTCGAATAAAGGTGACCTGCGCGAGAATCGCGCTGTTGTCGTGCGACTGCACGTTCGACACCTCGATTCCGGCAATACTCTGCCAGGGCTTCTGGTAATTGCCGTAGCCGCCATTGGCATTCTGCGCCGACGTGCTCAGCAGCTGCCAGGCCTGGCCCGGATTGTGCGGCAGCAGACCGTAGTAGGTCTGCAACAGGCTGCTCATCGCCGCGAAGTTGCTCTGGCTGGAGCTGGCGGTCTGCTCGGGCTGGTCATCCTGATTGGACTGGCCGCTGTCGGATTCGTCGGCCGTGGGCTGCACCGGACTGATCGTCGGCGTCGCGGCACTGGTCGGCACGACCGTCGTGGTCAGCGGCGGTTGCTGGGCCACCAGCGACGGCGACGGCGATGGCGGAGCCGAGGAGTTGTTCGAGGTGAAGCTGTTGGCCACCACGATGCCCAGCAGCGCGGCCAGGATGATCGCCACCGCGGTGATCAGCCATTTCTTCCACGGCACGCTCGTCGCGGCGGGCTTCGCCGGCTGGGCCGGCTGAGCCGCCTGTACGGACTGGGCGGCGAAGGGGCCGCTGGGCGGATAGCCGGGTCCGGGACGGTGGAGGAGATTCGGCCCGGTCGAGGGATAGCCGGGTCGCTGTATCGGAGTGGGGCCGGTACCGGGATAGCCAGCCCGCTGCACGGGAGTGGGACCGGTACCAGGATAGCCGCCGGACAGGTTGACGGTCTGCTCCGCCACCGGACGAAGCGACGACGGCGCGAAGCCGCCGTTCGGGTAGCTCGGATGCGGAGGTCTCGGCAGCCAGTTGCGCTCGGTGGCCTCCCCACCCGGACCAGGACCGGTCTCCAGGCCACGCGGCGGACTGGACGGCAACTCGATCCGGGGATTGGCCCCCGTCGTCGGCGGAGCCTGCCCGGCCGCCAGCGCACCGAGCGCCCGAGTCGTTTCGGCCATCGTCGGCCGCTCCTGCGGATTCGGCCGCAGCATCTGCGAGAGCAGCCCGGTCAGCGGGCCGGCCTTCTTCGGCGGGATGGTCCGGCAGGCGGCGACGGCATGGAGCAGGGCGAGGGTGTTGTCGGTGTGCCCGAACGGCGGCTGGCCCTCGACCGCCGCGTACAGCGTCGAGGCGAGGGAGAACACGTCCGACGGCGGCCCCGGGTTCTCCCCCTTGGCCACTTCCGGCGCCAGATAGGCCGGGGTGCCGGCGAGCATCCCGGTCGCGGTCACCGTCACGTCGCCGGTGGCTCGGGAGATACCGAAGTCGGTGATCTTGACCGTGCCGTCGTCGGCGAGCAGCACATTGCCCGGTTTGATGTCCCGGTGCACGATGCCGGCCGCGTGCGCCACCGTCAGCGCGGTGGCGCACGCGGCCGGCATCGTGCACCGGGACATCAAACCGGG
>CAJCJE010000377.1 GCA_903970565.1 Candidatus Melainabacteria bacterium
AGGCGGGCGCGCAGGTGCGGATCTACGACCCGCTCGTCGACCCGGACGCGGCAACCTCGGTGTTCGGCGTCCGGCCCTCGATCACTTTGGAGCACGCGGTGCGCGGCGCGGACTGCATCGCCGTGCTGGCCCTGCACCGCAACTTCCACGACATCGACTTCGCCGCGCTGCCGGTCGCGCGGTCCTGCGTGCTGCTGGATGGCCGGGCGTACTACAGCAAGGACACGATCGCCGAACTCACCGAGGCCGGCTACGTGTACCGGGGCATCGGTCGCGGCAGCGCGATCGAGCCGGAATCGACACGCGGCACCGGTTCGGTCACGGTGCTCTGGGCGGAGGCAAGCTGATGGGCGGGAAATCCGGGCGCCACGCGGTCGTCACCGGTGGCAACGGTTTCGTCGGCAGTCATCTGGTGCGGCGGCTGTTGGACCGGGGTGACGAGATCACCGTGTTCGACAGCGCGCCACCACAACCGCTGGCGGGGCCGGGTGCCGAACGGGTCCGCCACGTCGTCGGCGACCTGCGCGACGCCGCCGCCCTCGGCCGGGCGATCGACCCCGGCGTCGACGTGGTGTACCACCTCGCCGCCGTGGTCGGCGTCGACCGGTACCTGTCCCGGCCGCTGGACGTCATCGACGTCAACTTCATGGGCACCCGCAACGTGCTCGACCTCGCCCACGCCGCCAATGCCAAGGTGGTGCTCGCCAGCACCAGCGAGGTGTTCGGCAAGAACCCGGCGGTACCGTGGGACGAGGACGGCGACCGGGTACTCGGCGCGACCTCGTCGGACCGCTGGTCCTACTCCTCCAGCAAGGCACTGGCCGAACACGCCACCTTCGCCTTCGCGCGCCAGTACGGCCTGAACGCGACCATCGTGCGCTACTTCAACGTCTACGGCCCCGGTCAGCGCCCGGCCTACATCGTCAGTCGTTCGATCCACCGCGCCCTGAACAACCGGTCGATGGTGGTCTACGACCAGGGCCGGCAGACCCGCTGCTTCACCTACATCGACGACGCGGTGGCGGGCACCATCCTCGCCGCCGACCACCCCGGCTCCTGCGGGCAGGTGTTCAACATCGGCAGCATGGTCGAGAACACCGTCGGCGAGGTGGTGCGGCTGATCTCCGAGCTGACCGGAGTGGACACCGTCGTGGACGTGGACACCGCGCAGAAGCTCGGCAGGTCCTACGAGGACCTGCCCCGGCGCATTCCCAACAGCGCCAAGGCCCGCGCGGTCCTGGGCTGGGAGTGCCGGACGGCGTTGCGTGACGGACTGGTCAAGACCATCGAATGGGCCCGCGCCGCGGACTGGTGGCTCGACCTGCCCGACACGGGCGCGGAGTGAGCGGCATTCGGGCACAGGGACAACAGGTCAACCTCCGATCAGGCGACAGTGAGGTACTCATGGACACCAGATGTCGGGTTTGTAGTGGCACGGTTCGGGAATTCATCGACCTCGGTCGGCAGCCGACGGCGAACGGCTTCCTGCTGCCCAGCGAGGTGGCCGGGGAGTTCTTCTTCCGGCTCGCGGTCGGTGCCTGCCAGGAGTGCCGGATGGTGCAGTTGCTGGAGGAGGTCCCGCAGGAACTGCGCTACCACGCCGGATACCGTTACCACGCTTCGGGTTCGGCCGCGCACCGCAGCCATTTCGAGAACGACGCGAAGCGGTTTCTGCGCACCGAGCTGACCGGCCCCGACCCGTTCATCGTGGAGATCGGCTGCAACGACGGCGTGATGCTGTCCACGATCTCCACCGCCGGCGTACGACACCTCGGCGTCGAGCCCTCCGGCGACGTGGCGGACCTGGCTCGGGCCAAGGGGGTCCGGGTGCTCTCGGCATTCTTCGACGAGCAGACCGCGGCCGACATCCGCATCAGGCACGGGGTGGCGGACGTGGTGTTCGGAGCCAACACCATCTGCCACATCGCGCACATCGCGTCGGTGTTCCGCGGCATCGACCAGTTGCTCGGGCCCAACGGGGTGTTCGTGTTCGAGGAGCCCTACCTGGGCACCATCATCGAGCAGATGGCCTTCGACCAGATCTACGACGAGCACGTCTTCTACTTCAGTGTCACCTCGGTCAAGGAGATGGCCGCGCGGTTCGGCTTCGAACTGGTCGACGCCGAGCGCATTCCGCTGCACGGCGGGGAGATCCGCTACACCATCGCCCGGCCCGCCACCCGCGCCCCCAGCGAGTCGCTGGCCGAACTGCTCGCCCAGGAACAGGCCGGCAAGCTGTCGGAGGAGCAGACCTTCGCCCAGTTCGGCAGCAACGTGGCGCGCATCCGCGACGACCTGGTCACGCTGCTGACCGACCTGCGCGCCGAGGGCAAGCGGGTGGTCGGCTACGGGGCCCCCGGCAAGAGTTCCACGGTGACCAACTACTGCGGGATCGGCCCGGACCTCGTGCCGTTCGTCTGCGATTCGACCCCGTCCAAGCAGGGACATCTGATCCCCGGTTCGCACCTGCCGGTCCGGCCGCCCTCGGAGTTCTCCGATCCCTACCCGGACTACGCGCTGCTGTTCGCCTGGAACCACAGCAAGGAGATCATGGCCAAGGAAGAGGACTTCCGGGCCTCGGGCGGCAAGTGGATTCGCTACGTGCCCGAGGTCGAGGTGCTCTGAGCCCGCTGGTCCAACCCGGTGATGCGCCGGGTTGGACCAGGCTGATGACGAAGGCCCTGGGTTGGTCATTCCTTCCACGACTGGAGGAATGCCAACCCAGGGCCTTCGTTTCGGCTGTCCGCGTCGGGTGGCATCCGCCGATCATGGTGAGCGGTCCGGAACGGTCAGTGG
>CAJCJE010000378.1 GCA_903970565.1 Candidatus Melainabacteria bacterium
GTCGAACAGCTCGTTGCGTTCCACGCCCTGCTCGCGCATGGCCAGCGCCGAGGCGACGGCATGTTCCTTGATGATCTCGTGCGCGACCTCGCGGCCGACGCCGGCCCGGACGGCGGCCATCAGGATCTTGGTGGTGGCCAGGAAGGGCAGGTAGCGGTCGAGTTCGCGGGAGATCACCGCCGGGTAGCAGCCGAAGTCGTCGAGCACCGTGAGCAGGGTTTCCAGCAGGCCGTCCAGGGCGAAGAAGGCGTCGGGCAGCGCGACCCTGCGCACCACCGAGCAGGACACGTCGCCCTCGTTCCACTGGTCGCCGGCCAGCTCGCCGACCATCGACAGGTAGCCGCGCAGCACCACCATCAGGCCGTTGATCCGCTCGCAGGAACGGGTGTTCATCTTGTGCGGCATGGCCGAGCTGCCGACCTGGCCGGGTTTGAATCCCTCGGTGGCCAGCTCGTGGCCGGCCATCAGCCGGATGGTCTTGGCCAGGCTGGAGGGTGCCGCGGCGACCTGGACGAGGGTGGCCAGCACGTCGAAGTCCAGCGAGCGCGGATACACCTGGCCGACGCTGGCGAACACCTGGCTGAAGCCGAGGTGCCCGGCGATCCGCTGTTCCAGTTCGGCGACGGCGGCCGGGTCGCCGCCGAGCAGGTCGAGCATGTCCTGGGCGGTGCCGACCGGGCCCTTGATGCCGCGCAGCGGGTAACTGCCGATCAGGTGTTCCAGCTTGCCGAAGGCGACCAGCAGTTCCTCGGCCGCGCCCGCGAAGCGCTTGCCGAGGGTGGTGGCCTGGGCAGCGACGTTGTGGGTGCGGCCGGTGATCACCAGGTCGCTGTGCTCGGTGGCCAACCGGGCCAGCCGGGCCAGCACGGCGGCGACCCGGCCGCGCAGGTGTTCCAGGGAGGCACGGATCTGCAACTGTTCGACGTTCTCGGTGAGGTCGCGCGAGGTCATGCCCTTGTGCACCTGCTCGTGGCCGGCCAGGGCGTTGAACTCCTCGATGCGCGCCTTCACGTCATGCCGGGTGACACGTTCGCGCTGCGCGATGGAGCCGAGGTCGACCTGCTCGACGACGCGCTCGTAGTCGTCGATGGCCGCCTCGGGGACCGCGATGCCGAGTTCGGTCTGGGCGCGCAGCACCGCAAGCCACAGTTCGCGTTCCAGCACGACCTTGTGCTCGGGCGACCAGAGGTGGACCAGGGCAGCCGAGGCGTATCGGGCGGCCAGCACGTTGGGCATGTTGGGCTTGCTCACGTCGTACGAGACTACTGACCTGCTCGGGAGCGCGTCGGGTCGGGACGCGCGCGCAGGCGCCGGCCGCGCCGCCGGGTCAGAACTGGGTGGCGAGGCTGTTGGCGATCGAGGGGAGCTTGGCGGCGAAGGGGGTCGCGCCGCCGGCCGGCTGGGCCTGGCTGAGCACCGTGATGGTGTTGCCGGATCGGGTCCGGGCGCTGGCCTGGACCGGGCCGGTCACCGGCAGCGCGGTGCCGTCGGTTCCGTACCGGAGCACGGCGACGACCACACCGTTCACGCCGTTGTCCCGCACCGCGTAGGCGACGCCGGACCGCGCGTCGGACGGGCAGTCGGCGGCCGGTACCGAGGTCGGCGTCGGCGCCCCGCCGACGGACGGGAGCTCGCCGGCGAGGGCGACAGCAAGCTCACCGTCCGTCGACCCACACCCACCAGGGGTGTTGTCGGCGCTAGGGCCGACACTCCCGGCGACGCCGCCCCCCTGCATGGGCGGAGTTGCCGGGACGTCGTTTCGTTCCGCGTTCGGGCCCGCTCGGCGCGATTCCGACCCGAACAGCGGCGAGGCAGCCGGTCCGTTGACGATCTCCGGTCCGGCCGAACTCACGCCGCCTCCCACAGTGTGCCCGAACCAGCCGAGTCCAACCACGCCGAGGCCGGTCAACAATCCGGCGGCGAGCAGCATGACCGCTGCCATACTGGCACCGCGCACCAGCGAACGGCGCCGCGCGGTGAGCCGGCGGGAGGTGGTGAGCACGTCGTCGGCATCGAACGTGGCTGGTGGGGCGTCGGGTACCGCGTCGTGCAGCAGCTGCGCGAGCTGGTCGTCATCCACCGGATCTCACCTCCTCGGCCGGTCATCGTGCGGTGTGTTCGTCATGAGGCCGGCCGCAAGTCGTCTAGGGCATCCCCTAGTTCGGCCCGCAACGCGGCCAGACCACGAGCGGTCTGGCTCTTGACGGTGCCCTCGCTACAGCCGAGGGTCTCCGCGACGCCACTCACGTCGAGGCCTTCCAGGAAACGCAGCATCAGCACGGCCCGCTGCCTCGACGGGACCTTGCGCAACGCGGCGAGCAGCGTGGCCCTGGTGGCCACCGACTCGCCCAGGTCCGGCACGCCGGTGGCGGAGTCGGTGACATCGGGAACGTCATCGGTGAATCGCTCCCTCCGCCAGGGCCGCCGTGTCTCGTCGATCACCGCGCGAACCACGGACCGGCGCACATAGGCGTCCAGCGCGCCCCGGTCCCGGATCTTGTGCCAGCGCCGGTGCAGCGCGACGAACGCGGTCTGCGCGAAGTCGTCCGCCCGATGCCAGTCACCGCAGAGCAGATAGGCACTCCGACGCACGGCTTCTCGCCGAGCCGCGAAGTACTCCCGGAACTCCTGCTCGTCGCGCTGGTCCACGCGAACGCTCCGCTCGTTGTCCTTACGTCTACTGGACGTACCGTCCGGGCTCTACGGTTGCACGGACCGGCAATGAGATCTACGCCACCCTCCGGCACCGGGTCGACCGGCCGTGGGAATGGTGAGATCGAGGCAGCCGCCCATGAGCAAAACCGACAAACCCTCCCGGTTGGGGTGGCCAGGATAGCGGAGGACCAGGGATGAAGGGGCGACATGCGCTGGGTGGTCTTTGATTTCGGCGAGGTCATCGGACTGCGGACGGACGCGCTGCCGACGTTGGCCGGCCGGCTCGGCGCGCCGGTGGCGGAGTTCGAGTCGACCTACTGGCAGCACCGGGACGACTACGACCGCGACAGCGACGACCTGGGTTTCTGGCGGAAACTCGGGGAGCCCTTCGGCACGCGGGTCGACCAGGCGCTCGCGGCGGCGCTGTCCGAGATCGACTCGGCGGGCTGGCTGCACGAGGTGCCCGAGACCGTGGCGCTGATCGC
>CAJCJE010000379.1 GCA_903970565.1 Candidatus Melainabacteria bacterium
GTCCGTCCGCGAACACGGCCACCGCCGCGACGGTCGGGGTCAGCTCGCCGACCTCGTGCAGATCGATGTCCACACCGGACAGTGCGCCGGTGCCGGTCACCGTCAGCCCGGCCTCCTCCAGCACCACCTCGGCGCCCATCTCGGTCAGGATGGCCCGGATTCCCTCGCCCGGCTGGGTGGTCGAGACCGGCCAACCGGACACGGTCACCCGGCCCCCGGTGACCGCGGCGGCAGCCAGGAACGGGGTCGCGTTGGACAGATCCGGCTCGATCACCCAGTCCCGGCCCCGGACCAGGCCGGGGGTGACCCGCCAGGTGTTCGGCGCCGAGTCGTCGACCTCGACCTCGGCGCCGCGCAGCATGTCCACGGTCATCTCGATGTGCGGCATGGAGGGCACCGGTTTGCCGCTGTGGTGCACGGTCAGCCCGTTGGCGTAGCGCGCTCCGGACAGCAGCAGGCCGGAGACGAACTGGGAGGAGGCCGATGCGTCGATGGTGACCGCGCCCCCGGCCAGCGAGCCGGTGCCGTGCACGGTGAAGGGCAGCGCGTCCCCGGTGACCTGGGCGCCCAGCGTGCGCAGGGCGCCCAGCACGGTGTCCATCGGCCGCGTGCGGGCCGCCGCGTCGCCGTCGAAGGCGACCTCGCCGTCCGCGATCACGGCGGCCGGCGGCACGAACCGCATCACGGTGCCGGCCAGGCCGCAGTCGATCCTGGTCGGGCCGCGCAACTCGTTCGGGCTGACCCGCCAGCCGCCGCCGCTGACCTCGGTCACGCCGACGCCGAGGCCGCGCAGGGCATCGGCCATCAGTTCGGTGTCCCGGCTGCGCAGCGGCCGGTGCAGCACCGAGGGGCGGTCGGCCAGCGCGGCCAGCAGCAGGGCCCGGTTGGTGATCGACTTGGAACCGGGCACCTCGACGACGGTGCGCACCGGTTGGGTCGCCGTCGGGGCCGGCCATGCTTGCGTCATATGCAGATCATCTCACTGGTTGCGGTAACCACCGCCGGTTACCGCAACCAACCCCGATACCACTCGCCGACCTGGTGACAACGTGCCAGGATCGGGACAAGACCCACTGGTGAAGAGGTGAGTGTCCGTGTGCGGTAGATACGCCGCGAAGAAGGACCCCGCATTGCTGGCCGCCGAGTTCGACGCCGTTGACTCCACCGGGGGCAACGCCCCGAACGCGGACTACAACGTGGCGCCCACCAAGTCCGTCGTCGCCGTCGTGGCGCGGCATCCGCGCGACGAGGAGGGCCAGCCCGACCCGGAACGCACCGAGCGCAGCCTGCGGGTGATGCGCTGGGGGCTGGTCCCGAGCTGGGCCAAGGAACAGAAGATGGGCGCCAGGATGATCAACGCCCGCGCCGACTCCGCCGCGAAGAAGCCGGCCTTCCGCAGTTCGGTGACCCGGAAACGGTGCATCCTGCCGGCCGACGGCTGGTACGAGTGGAAGCGCGAGGGCACCGGCAAGCAGGCCATGTACATGACCGGGCCGGGCGAGGCCAGCCTCGCCCTGGCCGGCCTCTGGTCGACCTGGCGCGACCCGAACGGCGACCCGGACGCCCCGCCGCTGGTCAGCTGCGCCGTGCTGACCACCGACGCGGTCGGCCAGCTCACCGAGGTGCACGACCGGATGCCGTTGCTGCTGGCCGAGTCGAATTTCGCCGACTGGCTGGACCCGGACCGTACCGACGTCAACGACCTGCTGGCCGGTCACGACCCGGCGCTGATCTCCGCGCTCGAACTGCGGCCGGTGTCCAGCCAGGTCAACAGCGTCCGCAACAACGGCCCGGACCTGATCACGCGCGTCGAACCGACCGGCGCCGAGCTGGACGCCGATCCCGCCCTGTTCGGCCAGACCACCGGCTGAGCAGACCGAGCCGGTGAACCGAGATGATCCGGGCATGACGCCATGACGAGGACCACGGTCGACACCCCGCACGGGCCGGCGCGGGCGCAACTGCGCTGCGCCGCCGAGGGCCGGGCCGCGCTGCTGCTCGGCCACGGCGCGGGCGGCGGCCTCGACTCGCCGGATCTGGTCGCGGCCACCCGCGCGGCCACCGCCGCCGGGGTGCACGTCGCGCTCGTCGAGCAGCCCTACCGGGTCGCCGGCCGACGCGCGCCGGCCCCGGCCGGACAGCTCGACACGGCCTGGCTGGCCATTGCCGACGCACTGGGCCAGACCTGGTTTCCCGGTCTGCCACTGGTCTTCGGCGGCCGGTCCTCCGGCGCGCGGGTGGCCTGCCGGACGGCGAACGACGGTCAGGCGGTCGCCGTGCTGTGCCTGGCTTTTCCGGTGCATCCGCCGGGAAAGCCGGAGCGCAGCCGGATGCCCGAACTCGACGGCGTCGACGTGCCGGCCCTGGTCGTGCAGGGCGAGTCGGACCCGTTCGGTCGACCGGAGGCCGCGCACCACCGGGAACTGGTGCTGCTGCGCGGAAACCACGCGCTCACCACCGATGTCGACGGCGTCGGTCGGGCGGTCGGCGAATGGCTCGGCCGCGTCCTGCGCCCGCTGGACTGACCCGGCCCGGTCCGGTCCAGACTGACCCGGTCGACCCAGACTGGTTCGGCCGCCCAGGTTGACTCGGCTCAGCCGGCGATCGGGGCTACCGTCGCCGAGGCGAGCCGGACCAGGTCGGCCGGCGCCAGTTCGATCTCCAGGCCGCGACGGCCGCCGCTACAGAACACCGTGTCGAACTGCTCGGCGGAGACGTCCACCACCACTGGCAAACGTTTGCGCTGGCCGAGTGGCGAGATCCCGCCCGCGACGTAGCCGGTAGCCCGCTCGGCCGCGGCGATCTCGGCCATCCTGGCTCGCTTCCCGCCGACCGCCGCGGCCAGCGCCTTGAGATCGAGCTGGCCGGCGACCGGCACGACGCCAACGGTCAGGGCCCCGTCCACCTCGGCGACCAGCGTCTTGAACACCCGTTCCGGCACGACCCCGAGCGCTTCGCTGGCCTCCAGCCCATAGGCGCCGTTGCGGGTGTCGTGCTCGTAGCTGTGCACGGTGTGCGGTATCCGCTGCCTGGTCAACAGCGCGGTCGCCGGCGTGCCCTGTCCTGACATGCCGCAGATCTTAAGAGGACCGTGGGAATAAAAGCCGTGGGAATTACCGCCGTGAGGGCCGCGTTGGCATCAGACGTGGTAGTCGATGTCGCAAGTGCCGAACAGACGCGGGTGAACACCTCCTCGCCGACGCGCCCGCCCACCCGGCAGAGCGCACGCTCGTTGGGCGCCTTCCCCCAGGTGCGCGGTCGTGGCGAGGATCGTCACGCGCCAGGCCGAGTATCCTCATCCCTGTCCCCGGTGTCGGTGAAGCGGGGGACGTCAGTGGGAGCCGTCGGTCTGATCGACCGCCGGGGAGGGAGCCAGGTGCCAGGTAGTCAGGCCAGTATGCCCGGATCGACTCCGAAGGAGCAGGCGGCGGCGGAGAACGCACTCGCGAGCAGGTTCGAGCGCGACGCCATGCCCCTGCTCGACCAGCTGTATTCGGCCGCCCTGCGGATGACGCGCAACCCGGCCGACGCCGAAGACCTGGTACAGGAGACCTTCCTCAAGGCGTACGCGGCATTCGCCTCCTTCGCCGACGGCACCAACCTGAAGGCCTGGCTGTACCGGATTCTCACCAACACCTATATCAACGGCTATCGCAAGCGACAGCGCCAGCCGCAGCAGTCGGCCACCGACGAGATCACCGACTGGCAGTTGGCCAGGGCGGGCGAGCATTCCTCGACCGGCCTGCGCTCGGCCGAGGTCGAGGCGATGGATCGGTTGCCGGACAACGACGTTAAGGCAGCCCTGCAACAGTTGCCCGAGGAGTTCCGCATCGCGGTCTACCTCGCCGACGTCGAAGGCTTCGCCTACAAGGAGATCGCCGACATCATGGGCACCCCCATCGGCACCGTGATGTCGCGGCTGCACCGCGGCCGTCGACAGTTACGCGATCTGCTCACCGACGTCGCCCGCGACCGTGGCTTCCTACGCGGTTCCACTGCCGCCGGTGTGCCGTCCGTCCAGGAGGTGACGGGGTCGTGAGCTGCGGAAAACCGCACGAGACGGATTGCTCGCAGGTCCTGGCCGAGGTGTGGCTGCTGCTCGACCACGAGTGCGAGGAGGGCCAGCGGCACAAACTGGTCGAACACCTCGACGAGTGTGCGCCATGCTTGGAGCGGTACGGCATCGAGGAGCACCTCAAGCTCCTGCTGGCGCGCAAGTGCGGCGGCGACCGGGTGTCGGAGGGCTTCAAGGAGCGGCTGCGTGCCACGATCCGGCAGACGGTGCTCGAACAGACTGCGGTGCTGGAACAGGCCGAGGTCGGCATCGAGCACGCCTCGGATGGCAGCAGCATCGTCGAGGTCCGGGAAACCCGCATCGAGGTCCACGGCGAATCGAGCTGACCCGGTATCGGCCCGTGCGTACGCGCGGGCGGCTACCGGCCGGGCATCGGTCCAGCTGGTGGCCGAGTTCGACCAGACCCTGAACGTGACGACGGCCCCGGTGATCACTCACCGGGGCCGTCGTCACGTTCGGCAACCGCGCTCAGGCGTTCGGCCGGTTGCCGTGGTTGGCGCCGGACTTCTTGCGGTCACGACGCTTGCGGGCGCGCTTGGACATGCTCGTCTCCTCGTGTTCTGCGGTGCGGTTGCCGGTTGGCCTGTCCCACACCGCCGTTGGTCGCTGTCTGCATGGTGCTCACGCGGCGCGGCCAGCCACCCTGTTTCGGCGCATGACGCATCGGGTGCGGCCCAACCTGCCGCTGTAAGCAGTGTGGCACGGGCTCGTTTTCGACTCCCCGAAGGCCCCGGTACGTGGTTGGATCGAACTGGAGCTGGATCGAGTGAGTACGGGTTTGAGCCGGGGCGAGACCCGACCCGGCCGCACTGGGTGAGAGGGCGATGAGATGGCCGAGGAAATCCGGGCAGAGATCGTGGCCAACGTGATGAACGTGCTGGTCCGCGAGGGTGACGCCATTGGCGACGGGGACACCCTGGTGTTCCTGGAGTCGATGAAGATGGAGATCCCGGTGCTCGCCGAGACCAGTGGGGTGGTCACCAGGCTCGCCGTCAACGAGGGCGACGTGGTGCAGGAGGGCGACCTGATCGCCGTGGTCGGCTGAGGTCGGGTAGTCGTCGGTGTCCACGCTTGTTGATCTGCTCGCCGAGCACACCCGGCTGCCCGGCGCCGCCGTCGACCACCTGCAACGGGTGGTCGCCGAGTGGCAGCTACTCGCCGACCTGTCCTTCGCCGACTTCCTGCTCTGGGTTCCGCTGCCGATCGAGGACGGCGGCGTCAGCGGTCGGAAGGCGCCGCCGCAGCTGTTCATCTGCATCGCGCACGCCCGACCGACCACCGGCCTGACCGCCTACGCGGAGGACATGGTCGGCGCCGAGGTGAGTTCCGTGGAGCATCCGCAGCTGCGCCGGGCGCTCCAGGAGGCCAGGATCTGCCGCGAGGAGGACCCGGTCTGGCACCTGGGCCTGCCGGTCCGCCGCGAGGTCATCCCGGTGCTGTTCGGTCAGCGGGTGATCGCGGTGCTCAGCCGGGACACCAACCTCGCGGTGCCGAGGGTGCCCAGCTCGCTGGAGATCGCCTATCTCGGTGGCGCGGCCGACCTGTGTCAGATGGTCGCGGACGGCACCTTCCCCAGCGACGAACCCTCGCCGGGCGTGCACACCAGCCCCCGGGTCGGCGACGGCCTGATCCGGTTGGACGCGGCCGGCGCGGTAGTGTTCGCCAGTCCGAACGCGCTGTCGGCCTACCACCGGATGGGACATGCCGCCGACCTGATCGGCGTCCGGCTCTCCCCGCTGACCCGCTCGCTGATCGCCGACCCGTTCGACGCGACCGAGGTCGGCACCCGGATCAGGGACGCCCTCGACGGCCGGGCGAGTACCAGGGTCGAGGCGGAGGCCCGGCCCGGCGCGACCGTGCTTTTTCGCGCGCTTCCCTTGCAGCCCAAGGGAAAGGCCGCTGGCGCGCTGGTGCTGGTCCGCGATGTCACCGAACTGAAGCGGCGCGATCGGCAGCTGTTGTCCAAGGACGCGACCATCCGGGAGATTCACCACCGGGTGAAGAACAACCTCCAGACCGTCGCGGCCCTGCTGCGCCTTCAGTCTCGTCGGGTGGCCAGCGAGAGCGCGCGCGAAGCGCTGACTGAGTCAGTCCGCCGGGTCACCTCGATCGCGATGGTGCACGAGACCCTGGCCCAGTCCGTCGACGAGCGGGTCAACCTCGACCAGCTCGTCGATCAGATCGTGCCGATGATGGGCGATCTGGCCGGCACCGACGGCCGGGTGACCGTCCGCCGGGAAGGCGAGTTCGGCGTCGTGTCAGCCGAACGGGCTACCGCGTTGGTGTTGGTGCTGACCGAGTTGCTACAGAACGCATTCGAACATGCCTACCCGGCTCCGCAACGAGGGTCGGTGGTGCTGCATGTCGAGCGGGGCGCCAAATGGCTGGATGTGGTGATCTCCGACAGCGGCACCGGCCTGCCGCGCGGATTCTCGCTGGAACGCACCGAGCGGTTGGGGTTGCAGATCGTGCGCACCCTGGTCGACAGCGAACTGCGTGGCTCGCTGTCGTTGCGGCGCAGGGAACAGGGCGGCACCGAAGCACTGTTGCGCGTCCCGCTGCGCCAGCCCCGCTGACTCCGGATCGAACAAATGTTCGCCACGGTTTTTCGCCACGGCTGAACCCGGTTACTTCAGGTAACCGGGTTCAGCCGTGGCCGCGCGTCATTGGTATCTATTCAAACCAATGAATAAAAATGACGTTAGGGAAATCCTTCGGGTGGCTTCGTTGCCGGACAGCAGTAAGGGCCTGACATCGTGGTCGCGATGTCAGGCCCTTCCGCGTACTACGGCTTGTGGTCTAGCTGATCCCGTTTCGCGAGGCAGGGCCTCGTTCCAGAGATCTGGGGGTTGCCCCCCGGAGGTGCGGCGGAACGCAGTGGCTCGCACTGTCGCGAGCATGAGCCCAGCCGTGAAACAACAACGTCCTCAGACGTTGGTCCTGGCCCTGGTCCGGTTGCGGCGCTTCAGGGCGCGTCGCTCATCTTCACTCATGCCGCCCCAAACACCTGCGTCCTGACCACTTTCCAGTGCCCAGGTAAGGCAACCGGAAGCGACCGGGCAGCGGCGGCACACAGTCTTCGCCTCGGCGATCTGCAGGAGCGCGGGACCACTGTTCCCAACCGGGAAGAACAGTTCAGGGTCCTCGTCACGGCAGGCCGCGCGGTGGCGCCAGTCCATTTTTGGTGCTCCTCACAAGGCGTGTTTCAACACGCCATTCGTCGTGGGTGGGTCATCGGGGTGCTTGTGAATACTTTCACGAACCACGTTGATGTCAAGGGGTTTTGACCAACCCGGTGAGAGAACTCACCCGAAAGATCGAAGAACCAGGTAACGCGGATTCGCTGTGCGACGGGTGTGATCAGCGTAAAACCACACGTAATCGCTACCAGGTCACAGGCCGGTCACAGGGCAACCCGCAGTGCATCTGGCACTGAAAAGAAGTCTACCGCGTTTTGCTCGCCGAGGAGATCACCATCGACCTGAACTCGCACCGATTGGGTGGATGTCACCCGGATGTGTGGCACATCCTCGCGATACAGCAGGTTGCGGCCCTTCGGCTGGGACGCTCCACGCAGCACCTGGCTGCCGTGTCGAACGATCGTGCTGGGCGCGAGGCGACGAAGCGCGAATAGGCCCAGGCCCCGATCAAATGAACAACCGGGGATCAACCGCAACGGCTTGGTACCCAGATAGGTCCACGGATCGGTATTGCAGACAAAGGCGAGACGAATGCCGGATACCGGTTGTTCACCGGCAAGCTCGACGGTCAGCTCGGGTCCGCCGCGCAGTTGGCGCAGGTACTGGGTGACCGCGGTGCGCACGTACAGCGCGGGGCTGGCTTCCTTGCTGCGCCTGCGCTCGACCGCCGCGACGACCTCGGCGTCCCAGCCGACTCCCGCGTTGAAGGTGAACCAGCGGTCATTGACCCGGCCGAGGCCGATCCTGCGACTGTGCCCCGTCTCGATGGCCTGGAGCAGCCGGTGGGTCGCCTCGACCGGATCGCGCGGCAGACCCAGCGCCCCGGCGAACACGTTGGCCGACCCGCCGGGCACCACGCCGAGCATCGGGATGTCGGGGTCGATACGGCGCGGGTCGGACCCGCTGAGCAGGCCGTTGACCACCTCGTTGACCGTGCCGTCGCCGCCGTGCGCGACGACGAGGTCAAAGCCGTCCCGGCTCGCCTGCGCGGCGGCCTCGGCGGCATGGCCTCGGTGGCTGGTTTCCAGGATCTCCAGCTTCACGTCACTGGCCAGGGCGTGCGCCAGCACATCCCGGCCGGCCGGCGTAGTCGCCGTCGCCTGCGGATTGACCACCAGTAGGGCAAGCACCCAGCCAGACTAAGCGCACTTGCGGCGCCGCTGGGGGCCGCTGTCACCCAGCGCACACACCACCCTTGGTGGGTGACCCTCACCCAGGCAGCCCAGCGCTCCTTCCTCTGCCCCGCGTCACCGGTTGCGTACGAAGACGCCTCCGATGCGTTGCCAGCGCGGCTGCCACCGTGACGAGTGCACCCAGACGACCCATCTGCTCGCCGACGAAGCGGACCTGCGCCCTGAGATCATCCCTCGCGGCTCGGGGGATGCGAATCGGCCGACCGGGTGGCCTACGATCGGTCCAGCAGGTCACCGGGAGTGGTTGGCTGCGGTAGTGCCGACCGCCTGGTTCCGTTGCTGCTGAAAGGTTACTGCTCAAGGCTGTAAGTCCGTTGCTCCGTTCGCTCGCGCAGAGAGGCCGCCTGCCGTGGTTGTCGAATCCGCCGCTCCGGCGTCGGTCCGGGTCGCCGGGGTACTGGTCGGCCTACAGGGCCTGGCCGGGGTCGGCTACGCGGTCGCGGTGCTCGTCGGCTCCTTCACCAATCCCGGGGCCGGTGTCGGCAATCTCTATGCCGAGGCCGGCTTCTTCCTGGTGCTCGCCGCGTGCGTGATCGCGGTGGCGGTCGGCCTGCTGCGCGGCCAGCCCTGGACCCGCACCCCGGCCACCGTGTTGCAGCTG
>CAJCJE010000380.1 GCA_903970565.1 Candidatus Melainabacteria bacterium
GACGCTGGGCGCCGATCACGACGGTATGCCGGGGCAGGCCGCGTTGGGGGACTGGTCGAGTTCGGCGGCGCGGCAGGCCAGGTTCGGTTTGAGCGTGGCAGCGGACGCGACTCCGGACCTGTTGCGGTTGGAAAGCCACAACGACGGCAGTCTGCTACCGGCCGGCGGCAGCAGAGACCTGTTCGGCGAGGTGCGGTTGCACACCGAGCTCAGCACGCCGCGGATAGTCGGCCGGGATGACGAGCACCCGTTCAGCTACACCAATCGAACAAAGACCGACCTGTCTGCCGGGCACACCCGGTCCAAGGGGGTCAACGCCAAGTTCGACGCGGACCTGTCCAGGAGCGTCGAGAAATGGCTGTCGGTGGCCGGTGCCGGCACCGCGCAGGTCGGCTATCTCCGTGGTCACGACGAGGGCACGAACAGCACCGTGGAGTCGGTGACCGAGGAGACATATACCCGCAGGGCCTATCTCGTCTCCTACGACGCGGACTACCGGCTGGCCACCTCGGTGCAGGCGGCCTGGGCCGGGTCGCTCGGCGACGTGCACCGCCAGACACCCACTACGGCTGACAGGGGTAAGTCGGTGCCGGACGCGGTGCAGGTGTGGGTCGAGGTCGGTGACTTGGCGACGATCAACGGGTTGTCCTCGACGGAGATCGCCAAGCTGCTCCCGGAGGACCAAAGGCAGTACCGCCAGGCACATCCGGTCGACGATGTCCCGCCCGAGGCCCCGACGGTTGCGCCGCGCGCCACCCCCGAAGCCCCCGCGGCCAGGGATGCCGGCCACGGCATCGGCGTGCCCAGCCTGCACCGGACAGGCGCGCTGGCCGAGTTGATGACCAACCTGGAGCAGCAACTGGACCGCTGGAACGAAACACAGGTCCATGCCGAACGGATGCGGGCGGAGTTCAGCGAACTCAGCCGGCTTCTGGTGCGCGACGATCTCGGTTCTCGGGCGGCCTACAGCGGGTTCGACTCGATACTTGTCGAGGTGCTCAACGGCGGCCTGCCCCTGCTGCGGCAGCGTAGCGACAGCAAGTCGGGCAAGCTCGAACAGTTGGTGGTGCTGGAAGCGTGGCTGGTGGACCCCCGGCACCACGACACCATTTTCGACTACCGCTCGAAGACCACGTACACGATGACGCGAGATGGGCGGGACAACACCGAGAACAAGTTGACCGCCGGCGTTTCACTTGACGCGCAGCCGCAGCTCCAGGGCCTGCCCACCGTGCCGGCACTCGACGCCGTCGCCGGGCTCAACTCCGAGGTGAGCAGCCTGATCGGGGAGGTCACCGGTGAACTCGACCCCGCTGTCGACGCGACGTTGACCCGGGTCAGCGGACCGCGACGGGAGTGGCGGGAACAGCAGGACACTGTTGTCACCGTCGGCGCGGCAGGGGAGAGCCATCGGTTCGTCTACCGACTCAACGCCCGGCTTCGAGTATATCCGTGGGCGCGCCAGGGTATGTACCGCAAGACGATTGCCGAATGGACTCCTGGCATACGAGTCAAAGCGATCAGGGAGCCGTGGACGTCGGAAGAATTTGTGATACCCGAGGCGGTGCGGCTCACCGTCGCTTCCGACGAGCTGGTCGCGAGCGGCCCGAACATTTCTCCGCTGTCGGCGCGGGACGCATCGCTCCGCACCCGGTGGGAGGACCAGGGTGTCGAGCCGGGGTTCCCCGATGACGCCCTGGTCCACGTTCGCCCTTTCGCCACGGCCAAGCTGCACCGGGACATCGACGAGCTGATCAAGGGCGGCCAGACTGCGGAGGGACCACGACCACAGTTGAGCGCGCGTCGGGCGGCCGATTTACTGCTGGCAACCACCGCCGGCCAGCTTGTTCATCACTTCGCCGAGTTGCTCAGCCGGGCCGGATACCGGATAGAACTGGGCGGTCCGACGCTGGCCGCGGTAACCATCTTGCTGGACCTGAACCGTCTCACCCTGGTCAAGGTGCTCGGGGGCGTCGCGTTGGCGGGCAGGGGCAAGGCCAGCGAGCACGTCACCGATCAGTCCGTCACCAGGACCGATGCGACGTTGTCCGTGCTGCCGGACCACCCCTTGGCAACGGCTGAGGGGGACGCGGACCACAGCCGGCTGCGCAAGGCCGACGTTCGATCGACGCCGGACACCGCCGATGAGCACGAGACCTACTTGGTTCGCGCCATGGTGTTTGCCACCATCAGGCCCGAATACCGACATTCGGTGCCCGAGGGATGGAAACTGCCGGTAAGGAGCAACCCGGACGGCCACGTCTGGATGATAGTGAACAGGGCCGGCCTGGCCGCCCTCGGCCTGCACCTGCCGGACGCCCCAGCGACTCCGGACGGTCCTGCCGCCGGTACGGCGACGAACACGGTTCCGCAGATCCATGTCTATGAGCCCACCCCGGACATCACTCCGGAGCGAAGTCCGGAGCGAAGTCCGGAGAGGGGCCAGAACGGAAACCAGTCTGTCGACACACTTCCCGATCGGTCGATAAGCCCATTTGAGAACTATCTCAATTATTTACGGGCCAACGGTTCTGACGATGAGAGTGGGTCGGCGCCGGTTGGTGATGATTCGGTGGTGGAGTCGGGTTCGGTGCGGCCTGGTACTACGGGTGGTGTTCGGACGGTTCTTGATCGGGATGCGGATCTGTTGGCCAGGGTGCGTAGCCGGGTGCCGTCGGCGACGGGAGAGGAGCTGCGGCGGGCTCAGGAACTGCTGCAACAGCAGGACGAGGCGGGTTTGGGGCTGCGGTCGCGGAGTTTCATCGAGTTGGTGAATGACCTGACGCAAGTGTTGTTGCGGGGTGGTAGGGATCGGCTGCTGGGAGGTGCACCGGTCGATTCCGGCGTGGTTGCCGACGCTGGGCCGGTCGCTGGTCCGTCCAGTCTTCCGGTCGATGTCGCAGTTGCCGAGCGCCAACCGTCTTTCGACGACAACGAAGACGCCCGGACTTCGTCGAACTTCGCCGATCAGCTCGCGGGATGGTTCGGCGTCCCGCGGGGGGTTCATGCCACGATGGTGCAGTTGATGATGCAGCGAGCACGGAACTCGGGCGTTACCGGCTCACAGCTCAAGCGCGCATTCGCTGAGCGGATGGGCGGCACCATCGAAGATGCCTTGGAGTCCGCCCGGATCAATGGGCGCCTGGACGACGATGGATATCGGGCAATCCTGCGCCAGTTGAACACCATGGAACTGCCGGAACTACCGGGTCGTGTTCACACCTCGGAAAATGGCCCGAGGAGGGGCGAACAGGCCGATTTTGATCAGTATGCGCGGGATCTGTCCGAGCGGGTCGGCGAGGGCTATCGCGAGCTGTCCTTCGAACTCCTTCGCCGACTGGGACGAGACAGGCGTCGCATCTGG
>CAJCJE010000381.1 GCA_903970565.1 Candidatus Melainabacteria bacterium
TGTACTCGGCCTGGTAGTTCGCCTTGAGGTAGGCGGTCCAGTAACCGATCAGCGCGTAGCAGGCGGCGTGCGACTTGTTGAACGCGTAGCCGGCGAACGGCAGAATGGTGTCCCACAGGGCTTTCACCGCCGGGTCGGTGAAGCCGTTGTCGAGCATCCCCTGCCGGAAACCCTCGAACTCCTTCTCCAGGACCTCGATCTTCTTCTTACCCATCGCCTTACGCAGCACGTCCGCTCGACCCATCGAGTAGCCGGCGACCTTCTGCGCGATGAACATGATCTGTTCCTGGTAGACGATCAGGCCGTAGGTCTCGGACAGGATGTCCTTGAGCGGTTCCTCCAGCTCGGGGTGGATCGGCTTGACGTCCTGCCGCTTGTTCTTGCGGTCGGCGTAGTCGTTGTGCGCGTTCATGCCCATCGGGCCCGGCCGGTACAGCGCGTTGACCGCGACGATGTCCTCGAACCCGGTCGGCTGCATCCGGCGCAGCAGGTCCCGCATGGCGCCACCATCGAGCTGGAACACGCCAAGGGTGTCGCCGCGACCGAGCAGCTCGTAGGTTCCCTTGTTGTCCAGGGTCAGCGCGTCGAGGTCGATGTCCTCGCCTCGGTTGGCCTTGATGTTCTCCAGCGCATCACCCATCACGGTGAGGTTGCGCAGGCCGAGGAAGTCCATCTTCAACAGGCCGATGGCCTCGCAGGACGGGTAGTCCCAGCCGGTGATGATCGCGCCGTCGTCGCGCTGCCACAGCGGAATGGTCTCCATCAGCGGCTGCGAGGACATGATCACCGCGCAGGCGTGCACACCGGCGTTGCGGATCAGCCCTTCCAGGCCACGCGCGGTGTCGAAGATCTTGGAGACCTCGGGATCGGTCTCGATGAGAGTCCGCACCTCGGCGGCCTCGTTGTAGCGCTCGTGCTTCGGATCGACGATGCCGGAGAGCGAGATGTCCTTGGCCATCACCGGCGGCGGCAGCGCCTTGGAGATCCGGTCGGCGATGCTGAAGCCCGGCTGGCCGTGCAGGACGCGGGCGGCGTCCTTGATCGCGGCCTTCGTCTTGATCGTGCCGAACGTGATGACCTGGGCGACCTTGTCCGCGCCGTACTTGTTGGTCGCGTAGGAGATCATCTCGCCGCGCCGGCGGTCGTCGAAGTCCATGTCGACATCGGGGGCGGAGGGTCGTTCCGGGTTCAGGAACCGCTCGAACAGCAGGCCGTGCTCGATCGGGTCGATGTTGGTGATGCCCAGCGCGTAGGCGACCAGCGAACCGGCGGCCGAACCACGGCCGGGGCCGACCCGGATGCCAACCTCGCGGGCGTGTTGCACCAGGTCGGCGACCACGAGGAAGTAGGCCGGGAAGCCCTTCTGCACGATCACGTTGAGTTCGAACTCGGCGCGCTCGGTGTAGTGGGGCGCCACGCCGTCGGGGAAGCGGCGGTCCAGTCCGGCGCTGACCTCCTTGACCAGCCAGCTCTGCTGCGACTCGCCCTCGGGCACCGGGAAGACCGGCATCCGGTCGACGAGCGTGTACACCTCGGTGTAGGGCTCGACCCGCTCGGCGATCAGCAGCGTGTTGTTCGCCGCCTCCGGGACCTCCTTGTCCCAGTAGACGCGCATCTCCTCGGCCGACTTGAGGTAGTAGCCGTCGCCGTCGAACTTGAACCGGTTCGGGTCGTTGAGCGTCTTGCCCGACTGCACGCACAGCAGCGCCGAGTGCGCCGAGGCCTGGTCCTTGGTGACGTAGTGGCTGTCGTTGGTGGCCAGCGGCGGCAGGTCGAGCTTGTTCCTGATCTCCAGCAGCCCCTCGCGCACCGAGCGCTCGATGGGCAGACCGTGGTCCATCAGCTCCAGGAAGAAGTTGTCCTTGCCGAAGATGTCCCGGTAGTCACTCGCCGCCTGCAACGCCTCGGCCGGCTGACCGAGCCGCAGCCTGGTCTGCACCTCGCCGGACGGGCATCCGGTGGTCGCGATGATGCCTTCGGCGTTCTCCGCGATCAGCTCGCGGTCCATCCTGCCCTTACGGTAATAACCTTCGATGCTGGCCAGCGACGACAGCTTGAACAGGTTTCGCAGGCCGGTGACGTTCGCGGCGAGCATGGTCATGTGGTTGTAGGCACCACCACCGGAGACGTCGCCGCCCATGCCCTTGTCGTCGCTGGAGCGCTGGCTCTGCTGGCCCCAGAACACCGGCTTCTTGTTGAAGCGGCTGGTCGGCGCGATGTAGGCCTCGATGCCGATGATCGGCTTGATGCCGTGCTTCTCCGCCTGGCGGTAGAACTCGTCGGCGCCGTACATGTTGCCGTGGTCGGTGAGGCCGACGGCCGGCATACCGAGCCGCTGCGCCTCGTCGAACAGCGGGGCCATCTTGGCCGCGCCGTCGAGCATCGAGTACTCGGAGTGCACATGCAGATGGACGAAGGAGTCGTCAGACACCGACAGCGACCTCCCAGGACGTTCACGAGCGGAGGTGCCAACACTAGTCCCGGCCACCGACTCTCCTCGCACTGGCGCGCCGAGACGGGCACAGGTCACATCGGCGGTTGTGGAGGGTTGATCGAGACCTGTCAACCCACTGTCCACAGGAGATTGGGTTGTCCACAGGCTGGTGATCAATCCTTGCCTGACGGAGCAGGGCGGATAGGCTGGTAGCGGGGTCGCCCCCCAGGGCGGGTGGGGGCTGTTATCTGCTGTGGGGCGGGGAAATTCGCGACATCGCGGTCTGTCCAGCGGCGGTTGGCACTGGTGGGGTAGCGAGTTGGACGGGCTCGCCCGATGTGGGCGTCGGTGGGACAACCGTGGCCGGCGCACCCTCGCGCGGATGCGCCGGCCACGGCGATGGTCAGCTGGTGATCAGCCCATGTGGGGGTAGGTGTGGTCGGTGGCCGGGACGAAGGTTTCCTTGATCGTCCTGGGGCTGGCCCAGCGCAGCAGGTTGAGCGGGGAGCCTGCCTTGTCGTTGGTGCCGGAGGCGCGGGAGCCGCCGAAGGGCTGGCGGCCGACGACGGCGCCGGTGGGCTTGTCGTTGACGTAGAAGTTGCCGGCCGCGAAGCGCAGCGCCCTGGACGCCTCCTCGATGACGGCGCGGTCGGTGGCGAAGATCGAACCGGTCAGCGCGTACGGGGTGGAGGTGTCGACCAGGTCCAGGACCTTCGCGTAGTCCTCGTCCGGGTAGACGTGGACCGACAGGATCGGGCCGAAGTACTCGCTGGTGAAGATGTCGTGGCGCGGGTCCTCGCCGACGAGGATGGTCGGCGAGACGAAGTAGCCGACCTTGTCGTCGGCGACGCCGCCGGTGAGGATCTCCACCAGCCGCTCGTTGCGGACCCGCTCGAACAGTTCGCTGTGCTTGGTGAACGCGCGCAGGTCGATCACGGCGCCACCGAAGTTGCCGAAGTCGGCGACGTCGCCGTAGGTGATCGACTCGGCCAGCGCGACGAGCTGGTCGCGCAGGCCGGCCTCCCACAGCGAGCGGGGCAGGTAGGCGCGGGAGGCCGCGGAGCACTTCTGGCCCTGGTACTCGAACGCGCCGCGGACCAGCGCGACGGCCAGCGCGGCCGGGTCGGCGGAGGGGTGGGCGAGGACGAAGTCCTTGCCGCCGGTCTCACCGACGATGCGCGGGTAGGAGCGGTAGTGGTCGAGGTTGTCGGCGACGGTGCGCCACAGCATCTTGAAGGTCCTGGTCGACCCGGTGAAGTGCAGGCCGGCGAAGTCGGGGTCGGTGAGGGCGACCGAGCTGACGGCGGCGCCGTCGCCGGTGACCAGGTTGATCACGCCGGCCGGTAGGCCGGCGGCTTCCAGCAGGCGCATGGTGTGGTGCGCGGCCAGCTGTTGGGAGGGGGTGGGCTTCCAGACGACGGTGTTGCCCATCAGCGCGGGCGCGGTGGGCAGGTTGCCGGCGATGGCAGTGAAGTTGAACGGGGTGATCGCGGTGACGAAGCCGTCCAGCGGCCGGTATTCCATCCGGTTCCACTCGCCGGGCCCGGAGGAGGGCTGGTCGGCGATGATGCCGCGCGCGTAGGCGACGTTGAAGCGCAGGAAGTCGATCAGCTCGCAGGCGGCGTCGATCTCGGCCTGCTGCGCGGACTTGGACTGGCCGAGGACGGTCGCGGCGTTGAGGGTGTCGCGCCACGGGCCGGACAGGAGGTCGGCGGCGCGCAGCAGGACGGCGGCGCGTTCGTCGAAGGGCAGCTCGCGCCAGGCCGGGGCGGCCTGCTTGGCGGCCTGCACGGCGTCGGCGACGTCGGACTCGGTGGCCTGCGCGGACACGCCGAGGACATGGGCGTGGTCATGGGGGGCGACGACGGTGAAGGAGTCACCGCCGGCCATCCGCCTGGCACCGCCGATGGTCATCGTCAGCTCGTGCTGTTCACCGGCCAACTCGGCGATGCGGCGTTGCAGTGATTCGCGCTCGGCGCTGCCGGGCGCGTAGCCGCGCACCGGCTCGTTGGCGGGGACGGGAGTGGACGTGATGGCGTCCATGACGCGGTGCCTCCTGGAAGTCGTTGGCTGTGCTGATCAGCCGTTCAGCCGTGGCTTGTGGCCACCTGACCCCATCCTGACACGAACTCGGGGCCGCTCCCGATCGAGAGCTGTCCCCGGCCGAGGAGGCCCTGATCACCCGTTACGTCCGGTGACGGCGAGCTACGCCGGGTACGTGCGCGAGGCGGCTACATGAGTTCGAGGAGAAAGGACAGTTCCTGGGGCGCGTACCAGGCCAGTTCGTGGTCCTCGGCGTCGCCGAGGGTGAACTCGGCGTCCGAGTCGCCCATGTCGGCGGCATCGATGACGGCGGCGGCGCGGCGCACGGCGTCCTCGGCGGCCTCGTTGTCCACGTGCACGGCGGCGACCTGCTTCATGGTGATCGGGCCGGCGAGCCGGACCACCGCGTAGTCGAGGTCGGGACGGAGCGTGACGTCGTCGAGGTCGGCGGCGATGACCGCGCGACGTGGGTGTGCCTCGGGGTCGGCGTCGAGTTCGCCGGCGAGCAGCCGCAGGGAGGCGCGGGCCGCGTCGAGCATGGCCGCGTACTCCAGTTCCTCGGCGTCACCGGCCGAGTACGACTCGCGCAGGGCCGGGGTGAGCGCGAAAGCGGTGGAGTTCACCGCGCTGATCTCTCCGGTCTTGACCAGTGTGTTGAGCATCGACAGCGTGGTCGGTACGTACACCCTCAACGCAACATCCTCTTCAGCTCGGCTGACGTCGGTCAGAGCGCGACCGTGGCCAGTAGTTCTTCCACCGATTCCTCGACCATCCGACCGAGGTTGTCCACGTCGGGCATGGCGTCCCGGTCCGCGTTGAGTCCAAAGTAGACCCCACCGTCGTAGGAGGTGACGCCGATCGAGACGGCCTGGTTGCGGGCCAGCGGCACGACGGGGAAGATCTCCAGCATTTTGGCCCCTGCCGCGTACAGCGCCACCTGCGGGCCGGGCACGTTGGTGACCAGGATGTTGAAGATCCGCTGGGAGAACGAACTGGCCGCGCGGGCGCCCAGGGCGTGCAGGGTGGGTGGTGCGAATCCGCCGAGCCGGACCAGCGCGTCCGCGGCGACCGACTGACCGGAGTCGGCGTGCGCGCGCATGGCATGGCTGATCTGGTTCAACCGGACGACCGGGCTCGGTTCGCCGACCGGGAGGTCGATCAGGTTCGCGGTGACCTTGCTGCCGACCATGCCGGCCGGGGTGTTGGTGGTTTCCTCGTCGCGGACCGACAGCGGGGCCATCGCGCGCAGGGTGGTGTGCGAGGTGACCACCTCGCCCCTGGAGAGCAGCCAGCTGCGTAAGGCGCCCGCGACGACGGCGAGCACCACGTCGTTGACGGAGCCGCCGTGCGTGGTCCGGACCTTTTTGAGGTCGGCGAGCTGGGCCCTGGCCACGGCGAAGCGGCGAGCTCGGGAGACCCGGACGTTGAGCGGGCCGTGGTGGGTCGGCCGGACGGCGGTGGTGAGCAGGTCGGTCACGCCGGAGAGCACGCCGAACGCCTTCTGCACGACCGAGGCGACGTCGTCGGCGGCGGAGCGGACGTTCTCGATGAGTTCGCCGGGCTGGCGGACCACCTCGGACACGGCGTCGGTGACCAGGCGCAATTGACTGGGCTCCGGCTCCGGCATCCACAGTCGTTGCGGTTCGGCACCCGGATTGGCCGTCACGTCCAGGATGACCTGGCCGATCTCGATCGCGCCGATGCCGTCGACCATCGCGTGGTGGGTCTTGGTGACCAGCGCGAACCGGTTTCGGGCCAGACCCTCCACCAGGTACAGCTCCCACAGCGGCCGGCTGTGGTCCAGCGGCCGGGACATCAGCCTGGCGACCAGTTCGTTGAGCTGCTCGTCGGTGCCCGGCCTCGGCAGCGCGGACAGGCGCACGTGGTGGGTGATGTCGAAGTTGCCGTCGTCCGTCCACACCGGACGAGCGAGGCGGCCGGGCACGGTGGCGACCTTCTGCCGGTAGCGCGGGACCAGCGCCAAGCGGCGTTCGATCAGTTCGACGAGCCGCTCGTAGTCGAAACCGGACCGGGGTCGGCGGAACACGGCGACGCCGCCGATGTGCATCGGCGTCGTCGCATCCTCCAGATAGAGCAGCGAGGCGTCCAGGGCCGAGAGGCGGTTGGCCATACGTCCGATACTGGCACATTCGGGTGCCCGTGCGATGCTGCTCGGCGTGCACGATGCCCAGTCCTCGCCAGAACAGCCCTCGCCCAAAGACCGGTTCGTGACCGTCTACGGCCGCAAGCCGGTGCTGGAGGTGCTGGCCGACGACGATCTTCAGGTGGACAAGGTCATCCTGGCCGACACCGCGCGCGGCGCCGCGGCCGGCGAGATCCTCAGCGCGGCCCGTGACCGTGGTGTTGTCGTGCAGCGGGCCAGCGCGCACCGGGTGAAGGTGCTGGCCGGCAACGGCAAGCAGGATCAGGGGGTGCTCGCGGATGTGGTGGCACCGAGGATGCGCCTGCTCACCGAGGCCCTGCGCACCCGGCCACCGCGTACCGTGCTGGTGTTGGACGGCATCACCACGCCGGCGAACGTGGGCATGATCCTGCGCACCGCGACCGCGGCCGGGATCGGCGGCATCGTGCTGCCCAGGCGAGGCGTGGCCGGCATCGATCCGCTGGTGATCAAGGCATCGGCCGGGGTCGCGTTCCGGGCCCCGGTACTGCGGGTACCGACGGCGACGGAGGCCGCGACGGCGCTGCGCGGCGCCGGCTACCGACTGTTCGGACTCGACGGCACGGCGCGCCGGTCGGTGTTCACCGCGACCGTGCCGGACCGGGCCGCGTTCGTGCTCGGCGGGGAGACCGCCGGGGTCAGCGACGGGGTGCGCAGCCAGATCCAGGAGTGGCTGGCCATTCCGATGGCCGGCGAGGTCGAGTCGCTGAACGTGGCCAGCGCGGCTGCCGTGCTCTGCTTCGAACTGCTGCGCCGGCACCAGGCGGCGGCGTCGTGACCTGACCGGCGCCGATCGGGCGGCCTCTGGTCAGTCGAGTGCGGTTTCGGGTCAGTCAGGTTCGGGTCAGTCCGGTTCGGGCTCGGTGAGCGGGAAGCCGAAGAGGACGGCCAGTTCGGCGAGGGTGGATTCGACATCGCGGTGGTGGACGCCGACCATGCCGACCTCGGCCGCGCCGCGCACGTTGACGGCAAGATCGTCGACGAAGACGCATTCCTCGGGCGAGAGTTGGAGGCGCCGCGCGGCGAGCAGGTAGCTGCGCGCGTCCGGTTTGCCGAACCCAGCCTCGCCGGAGAGCACGATCGCGTCGAAGATCGTGGCCAGCGGCGTCATGCTCGACGCGAGCCGGTCTGCGTTGGACAGCAGCCCGGTCTTCAGATCGTGCTTGCGGGCCACGACGATCGCCTCGATCAGGTTCGGACCCTCGACGCCGTCCGGACCGAAGTCGGTCAGCACTCCCCCGTAGTCGACGATCAGGCCCTTGAACACGCCCGGACTGTACGTCGTCGACGGGGAGACCGCCCAGCCCAGCCAATACCTGTTCGGGCCGGTGGATCGAGTTGTTTCGGCGGCTGACACGCCGTGCGTGTCGGCTGATGGGGTGATGAATGTCCGGATTTGCCGAGTCGGTCCCTCTGTAAGGAGTCCGTACTCGTCAACCGTCCCCGGCCAGCGGGGTCACCCCGAGGAAGCACCATGTCAGCAAGTGCAACGGCCGTCGCGTTCGACGAGTCGTCGATGTCGGCCCTGTCCTCCGTGCCCGGTCAGCCGATGGTTGTGGTTCGTCCGCTCGCGGATCTGCGTCGACCGGCCGTGTATCGGCGCGTCGAGGCTCGATCGCTGATCAGCCTCGTGCCGGCGGCCGACATCGAGGTGTCGAGGGCTGATCTCGCGCCACCGGGACGGGCGGAGTTGAGCCGGCTGCTGCGGCTGGTGTTGGAGGTGCTGGATCGGCGTCGGCCGGAGCGGCAGTTGGCGGACTGGCTGCCGGCGGCTGATCGCCGAATCCTGGTGCAGGAGGCCGAGGCGAACCCGGCCGGGCCTCGGCGGTTGCGGTCGGTGCGGCCGAGTGTGCCGGTGCCGGGGGTGGTGGAGCTGTCCGCGACGGTACAGATCGGGGCACGGGCGCGGGCCCTGGTGGGGCGGTTCGAGCTGGCCG
>CAJCJE010000382.1 GCA_903970565.1 Candidatus Melainabacteria bacterium
TTATCGAGGCCCAGGACCGTTAGGAGGCCCGCCAGTGTTCAATGCGCTAGAGCCGTGGCACATCATCGTGTTGGTGGTCGTGCTCATCGCCCTGTTCGGCTACAAGCGACTGCCGGACGCGGCCCGTGGCATCGGACAGTCGATGCGAATCTTCAAGAAGGAGGCCCAGAGCCTCCGCGACCATGACGGCCAGTCCGACCAGGCCCAGCAGGCCGGTGCCCAGCAGCAGTTCGCCGCGCCGCAGCAGCTTGCCGCCGCTCCTGGTCAGTTTGCCCAGCCCCAGCAGCAGTTCGCCCAGCCGCAGCAGCAGTATGCCCCGGCTCCCGGCCAGTTCGCCCAGCCCCAGCAGTACGCCGCCCCGGCTCCCGGCCAGTTCGCGCAGCCGCAGCAGTACGCCCAGTCGGCTGCCGCCGCGCCGGCGCCGGCTCCGGTGCCCCCGGCCGCTCCGGTCGCTGAACCTGCCCCGGTCGCCGCTCCCGCTCCGGTGAATGCCGAGCCCGTTACCGCGCCTGCCCCGGTAGCGTCGGTGCCAGCCGCGCCGCAGGCGCAGCCCGAACAGCAGCACTGACAAGGGACGGTCGAACTGGTGGAGGAGAACGGACTCCGCCCCAGTGGCGGTCGTAGCGAAAAGAAGGCACGACGGAGCCGTCGGCGTAATCCCGACGGCACGATGACGCTGATCGAGCACCTCTACGAACTGCGTCATCGGTTGGGCCTTGCCATCCTCGCTGCCCTGGTCGGCGCGATCTTCGGCTTCATGTGGTGGCAGTACCGGATCGGCCCGGTCCCGTCGCTGGGCACCCTGATCATCCAGCCCTACCGGGATCTGCCTTCCCAGGACGTGCTCAGCTTCGCCGGTGGTGGCCCCAACCGGCTGTTGCAGACGCAGCCGTTCGAAGGTTTCATGATCCGGATCAAGGTCGGCGCCGCCGCTGGTGTGGTGCTGTCCAGTCCGGCCTGGCTCTACCAGCTGTGGGCGTTCATCACCCCGGCGCTGCACAAGAAGGAACGCAAGTTCGCGGTCACCTTCGTGGTCTGCGCGACGATCCTGTTCGCGGTGGGCGCGCTGCTGGCCTACATCGTCGTTCCCGAGGCGTTGAAGGTGCTCACCGGCGTCGGTGGCTCGGAGTTCGTCACGGCGTTCGCCGGTACCGACTACATCTCCTTCATGCTCTCGCTGCTGATCATCTTCGGGGTGAGCTTCGAACTGCCGTTGCTGGTGGTCATGCTCAACCGGGTCGGGATCATCAAGTACGAGAAGCTGAAGAGGTGGCGGCGCGGCATCATCTTCGTGCTGTTCGTCTTCGCCGCGATCGTCACGCCCGGCCAGGACCCGATCTCCATGTGCGCCCTTGCCGGCGCGCTGACCGTGCTGTTCGAGGTCTCCATCCAGATCTCTCGGGTGCACGACCGCCGCAAGGAGCAGGAGCGGATCGACAAGGGTTGGGCCGGACTCGCCGACGACGAACTGTCCCCGCTGGACCACACCCCGGAACCGGTCGGCTCACCCACACCGGTCGACGAGCTTGAGCGTTCCGGCTTCGACGACGCGACGTGATCGCGGCGCTGCTGGTCAGCCCGGCTGCTGGCATGGGAACGGCCGCTCGGATCGCCGGCAGCGTCGCCCAGCGGCTACGTGGTTGCGTCGATCGACTGGACACCCTGGTCGCTGACTCGGCACAAGGAAGCGCGCTACTGGCCAAGCAGGCCGTCGACGCCGGCGTGGATGTCATGATCACGCTCGGCGGCGACGGCCTCGCCCATACCGCGGTGCAGGTCTGCGCCGGCAGCCCGACCGCGCTCGCGGTCATCCCGGCCGGCACCGGCAACGACCTGGCCAGGGCTCTGGGCGCACCGCCCGACCCGTTCGCCGCGACGCTGCGGACCGCCGACGCGCTGCGGGCCGGCGACACCCGGCGAATCGACCTCGGCCGGGTCGCCGGCGGGTCCTGGTTCGCGACGGTGCTGTGCGCGGGTTTCGACTCCTCGGTCAGCGAACGGGTCAACACGCTGCGCTGGCCGGCCGGTCCGCGTCGCTACGACCTGGCGATCCTCACCGAACTCACCAAGCTGCGACCGCGGCCGCTGGTGGTGGAAACCGACAACACCACGCTGCGGTTGGAGGCCACGATGGTCTCGGTCGGCAACTCCCAGTTCTACGGCGGCGGCATCCCCATCTGCCCGGACGCCGTCCTGGACGACGGTCTGCTGGACGTCACCGTGGTGGGCGCGACCCACCGACGCGACCTGCTGCGCATCCTGCCCCGGCTGCGCACCGGCCAACACCTCGACCATCCCGCCGTGAGCACGTTGCGCGCGCGGTCGGTGCGGCTGTCCGGCCTCAACCACTGGGTCGCCTACGCCGACGGGGAGCGACAGGCCCGGCTGCCACTGACCGTCCGCTGCCAGCCCGGCGCACTCACCGTCCTCGCCTGAGGGCCGTCGCGCCGGACCTTATCTTTTTGTCACAATAACTTCAGTGAAGACTGAAATTTAGCGTTTCGAGACAATACCAGGAACAAAAGGCCAGATCAGACCTACTACCGGGCAAAAAGTCGGTCGGGTGTGACAATCTGTGGACGTGGCTGATCGCGCCGCGCGTACCCCGGCCGAGGCTTACTCGGCAGCGAGGGAACGCGCTACCTATCCTGAGCTGGCTGATTTCGTCGGACTGCTGTCCTTTGAGCTTGATCCGTTCCAACGGTCGGCCTGCGTGGCGTTGGAGAACGGGCACGGTGTCCTGGTGTGCGCGCCGACCGGCGCCGGCAAGACCGTCGTGGGGGAGTTCGCGGTGCACCTGGCCCTGTCCGAAGGCCGCAAGTGCTTCTACACCACGCCGATCAAGGCGTTGTCCAACCAGAAGTTCGCGGACCTCACCGAGCGGTACGGGGCGGACAAGGTCGGTCTACTGACCGGCGACACCTCGGTCAACGGCGACGCGCCCGTGGTGGTGATGACCACCGAGGTGTTGCGCAACATGCTCTACGCGGGCTCCAGCACGCTGGACCGACTCAGCTACGTGGTGATGGACGAGGTGCACTACCTCGCCGACCGGTTCCGGGGCGCGGTGTGGGAGGAGGTCATCCTGCACCTGCCGCAACGGGTGCGGCTGGTCAGCCTGTCCGCGACGGTCAGCAACGCCGAGGAGTTCGGCGAGTGGCTGGTGACGGTGCGCGGGGACACCACGGTGGTGGTGGACGAGCACCGGCCGGTGCCGCTGTGGCAGCACATGATGGTGGGCAACCGGCTGCTGGACCTGTTCGCCGGGGAGTCGGGCAGCGGCGAGGAGAAGATCAATCCTCAGCTGCTGCGGCGAACCGAGGAGCTGGGCCGGTTCCAGGTTCCGGCCGGCCGCGCCTATCGGGGCCGGGGCGCGCCGAGGGCACCCCGGTTCCGGCCGACCTCGCGGGTGGATGTGGTCACCCGGTTGGATTCGGCCGCGCTGCTGCCGGCGATCGTGTTCGTGTTCAGCCGGGCCGGCTGCAACGGCGCGGTCGAGCAGTGCGTGCGGTCGGGATTGCGGTTGGCGACGCAGGAGGAGGCCACCGAGATCCGGGAGGTGATCGAGCGGCGCACGGCCGGACTGCCCGAGCCCGACCTGCGGGTGCTGGGGTACTGGGAGTGGCGGGAGGCGCTGGAGCGGGGGATCGCCGCGCACCATGCCGGGTTGCTCTCGACGTTCAAGGAGACCGTCGAGGAGCTGTTCCTGCGCGGTCTGGTGAAGGTGGTCTTCGCGACCGAGACCCTGGCGCTGGGGATCAACATGCCGGCGCGGACCGTGGTGTTGGAGAAGCTGGTCAAGTACAACGGCGAGGCGCACGTCGAACTGACCGCGGGGGAGTACACCCAGCTGACCGGACGGGCCGGGCGGCGGGGCATCGACATCGAGGGGCACGCGGTGGTGCTCTGGCAGCCGGGGGTCGATCCCCGGCAGGTCGGTGGACTGGCCTCGACCAGGACCTATCCGCTGCGGTCGTCGTTCCGGCCGGGCTACAACATGGCGATCAACCTGGTCGGACAGTTCGGCGCGGACCGGGCGCGGGACCTGTTGGAACAGTCCTTCGCGCAGTTCCAGGCGGACCGGTCGGTGGTGGGGCTGTCGCGGCAGATCGACCGCAACAACGAGGGCCTTGCCGGATACGCGGAGCAGATCGACTGCCATCTCGGCGATTTCACCGAGTACATGGCGCTGCGTCGGCAGATCGCGGACCGGGAGAAGTCGTTGGCACGACAGAACTCCGCGGCGCGGCGGGCGGAGGCGGCGGCCTCGTTGGAGCGGTTGCGCAAGGGAGATGTGATCGCGGTGCCGGCCGGTCGGCGGTCGGGGTTGGCGGTGGTGGTCGATCCCGGCGTCGATCCGTTGGTGGTGACCGAGGATCGGTGGGCGGGCCGGTTGTCGGTGGCGGACTTCTCCGCGCCGGTGGAGTCGTTGGGCCGAATGCGGTTGCCCAAACAGGTGAATGTGCGATCCCCTCAGTCGAGACGGGATCTGGCGTTGAGTCTGCGCAACACCGGGATCGACGTGCCGGCGCGGGATCGGCGGCGTTCGGGTGCCGAGGACGACGCGGAGCTGGCGACGCTGCGGCGGGCGTTGCGGGCGCATCCGTGTCACGGGTGTGAGCAGCGGGAGGACCACGCCCGTTGGGCGGAGCGGCATCAGCGGTTGGCCGCGGACACCGAGCGGATTCGGCAGCGGGTGGCGGCGA
>CAJCJE010000383.1 GCA_903970565.1 Candidatus Melainabacteria bacterium
TCGCGCTGGTCGTGCACGCGGCGGTGCCGGTGGCCAAGATCCGCGAGATGATCTTTGCCTACCCGACGTTCCACCGCGCCATCGAGTCCGCGCTCGCCGACCTGACCTGAGCGGCCCCGGCCAGGGGTGGACCGGTGCCGCGTCCACCCCCCGGCGGTGCTCAGCCGGTCGCGCGGCTGGTGCCGAACATCTCGTCCAGCGTCACCGGGGTGAGCTGACGCTGCCGGATCAGGTCCATGATCTGCGGGAACAGGCCGAGCACGGTCGGATGGTTGGCGTGCCCGAGCATGATCACGCCCGGCTTGAGGTACTGCTGCGCCTCCTGCATGAGGAACTGTGGAGTGATCACCTCGGAGTCGCTGTAGGAGCCGTCCCAGAGCACGGTGCGGGTGTAGCCGAGACCGGCCGCGACGCCGTCGACGTGCTCGTTGTGGAAGCCGAAGGGCGGCCGGTAGTAGGGCCTGGTGGTGATGCCGAAGTTCTGGATCACCCACTCGTCGTTGCGCTCCAGTTCGGTGGTGATCTGCGCGTCGGTCATCTTGTTCAGGTCGAGATGACTGTAGGTGTGATTCATGATCTGAATCTGCTGGCGCTCGATCAGCGGCTTGAGCACGTCCGCGTGCGGCGCCCAGCAGTGGCCGTAGGTCCCGTTGGGACTGAAGGTCAGGTGAATACCGGACTGCTGAACGAATTCCACGTAGCCGGCGACGCAGTCGGAGCAGTAGCCGTCGTCGACGGTCAGGCAGATCTTGTTGCTGCCACTGATGCCGTGGTCGATCTTCTGGGTCGGGCCGGGCCGGGGCTGGGGGATCGGTGGTAACGGCGGTGGCGGGCCGGCCGCCGCGTTCTGGCCGGAGTCGGTCTGGGACGGATTCGAGTTCGCGTCGGAGTCCCCCGGGCTGCCGCAACCGGCGATGGTCGCGGCGAGGCCGACGGTCAACATTCCGAGAAACGCGCGTCGATCA
The DNA here is from genome assembly GCA_903970565.1 of Candidatus Melainabacteria bacterium. Classification (GTDB taxonomy): domain Bacteria; phylum Actinomycetota; class Actinomycetes; order Mycobacteriales; family Pseudonocardiaceae; genus CAJCJE01. Next base: position 966 of record CAJCJE010000383.1, read on the forward strand.
TGATGATTGGCAGGGCATCGCACGGTAAAAGCTTAGCCGATTATTAACTTTACCGGACTATTACCCGATTTCTGTTAAAGCGGCCAGGTGGGCGGCTTGCGGGCCTGTTTCGGGCGCATTCTCGCTTTCCGTGATGAAACGTGAACCCTCCGGCATCGTCTCCGCCGTTGTCGGTGTCCGTGACGGGGCCGAATGTCGCGTATGCGCCAATGCGGCCGGAGGAAGGACTGTGCTCCGTGTGGGCCGGTCCGGCCGAATCGAGGCGCTCAGCCGCCGGCGGGTCGGAGGCCGGCGAGTACCACGTCCAGGGTGACCTGAGCGTTTCCGCCGTAGGCGCGCATCGCGGTGACCCCGGTGATCAGCGCCTTCACGTCGGCCACCGTGACATCCCGGCGAACCGCGCCGGCCTGCTTGGCCCGTGTCAGCAGGACGTCCATCGCGGCGATCATCTGCCTGCCGAGTTCACCGTAGGCGGCTTCCGGTTCGATCCCGGCCGCGATCAGCGTCTCGTGCAGTCCCTTGCTGCCCACGCTCTGGTCGACCACCATCGTGAAGAACTCGACGAACGCGGCACCCGGATCGTCCGCGTCCGCCAGCGCGGTCGCGGACGCGGTCAGCCCCTCGACCCAGTGCGTCATGATCGCCTCGAACAGCGCTTCCTTGGTCGGAAAGTGCCGGTACACCGTGCCGACGCCGACCCCGGCCCGCTCGGCGATCATATCGATCGGCACGGACATGCCCTCGGCGATGAACATCTCCCGCGCGACGTCGAGCACCTTGGCCCGATTGCGCCGCGCGTCCGCGCGCAGCGGCTTCTCGGCCGGGGTCGGGGAGTGGCCGGTCGACGCTGGTCCTGCGGTCGGCACGGCTACCTCCGTCCTGGTCGAGGTGGAATCGGGTTCCGATCCTAACCGGCTGCCGGCGCGATCGGGTTCAGCGGCGTTGACAATCGGAACTATAGTTCCGTATCGTTCTAATCGGAACGATGGCTCCGATTCCATCGCGGGTGCCACGACGCGAAGAGTGTCGCCCGACCTGCCGGCAGGACGAGCCCGACCACCGGGACGACGCCTGGCCGGCCGGCTGCGTTCGCGCGAGTTCGTCGCGGCCCATCAGAATCATTGGCAGACAAAGGAAGTAGCATCAGGGTGAGCAACGAATACCATCTGCTCGGCTCGACTGGCCTGCGCGTGTCCCGGCTGGCCCTCGGCACGATGACCTTCGGCGAGGCGGTCCTGGGCAGCCACGACTGGGGCGCCGACGAGGCGACCGCCCGCGCCGTCTTCGACTGCTACCTGGACACCGGCGGCAACTTCATCGACACCGCGAACCTCTACACCGGTGGCCGCAGCGAGGAACTGCTCGGCAAGTTCATGGCCGAGGGCGGTACCCGTGACCAGATCGTGCTGGCGACCAAGTTCTCCGCGCCGGTCAGCCAGGACAACCCGAACCTGGCCGGCAACGGCCGCAAGAACATGGTCGCCTCGCTGGAGGCTTCACTGCGACGGCTGGGCACCGACTACGTCGACCTGTACTGGCTGCACTCCTGGGACCGGTTGACCCCGATCGAGGAGGTCATGTCCACTTTCGACACCCTGGTGCGCAGCGGAAAGGTCCGCGCGATCGGCCTGTCCAACATCCCGGCCTGGTATCTGGCCAAGGGCCAGCTGCTCGCGCGGGCGCGCGGCTGGGAACCGATCGCCGCGCTGCAACTGAAATACTCGCTCGTCGAGCGGTCCATCGAACGCGAACACGTGCCGGCCGCGCTGGAACTCGGCATGAGCGTGATCCCGTGGTCGCCGCTGGACTACGGTTTCCTGAGCGGCAAGTACACCCGAGGCGCGGACGGCCCGGCCGGTGAGGGTCGAATCCAGGCCTTCAAGGATCTGGGTTTCCACCAGCCGCCGACCGACCAGCACTGGACCGTGCTCGACGCGGTGCGTGAGATCGCGGCCGACCTCGGCCGCAGCCCGGCCCAGGTCGCGCTCAACTGGATCACCAACCGCCCCGGCGTCACCTCGACGCTGATCGGCGCGCGAACCCTGGCACAGCTCGACGACAATCTCGCCGCCCTCGACTTCGACCTGACCGCCGAGCAGAGCCGGCGCCTCGACGAGCTGAGCGCATCGGAACCTGGCTACCCTTACCAGATCTTCGACCTCGCGACCAGGTCCCCCAACCTCGCCGTGTCCGCGCGGCCGAGGTCGTTCCGGGACTGAGGCCGCCGTCAGTGCTGGGGCCTTCCAGCGCTGTGTCGAACGGCGGCGGGGCCGGTCACCATCACGGTG
>CAJCJE010000384.1 GCA_903970565.1 Candidatus Melainabacteria bacterium
GACCGTGGCGCGGGCACTGGCCGAGGCCGGCTATGTTGAGGTGCTGCCCTTCCCGTTCGTCTCGGCGGAGGTCTGGGACAAGCTCGGGCTGGACGAGGAGGACCCGCGTCGCGCCTCGATGACCATCCTCAACCCGATCGAGGCCAAGGCCGACCAACTGGCCACGACGCTGCTGCCGGGTCTGCTGGAAACCTTGCAGCGCAACGTGTCCCGTGGTTTCCGGGACGTCGCGATCTACACCCTCGGGCAGGTGGTGATCGCCGACGGCGAGCACTCCCCGGTGCCCGAGGTCGGTGTGGCGCGGCGCCCGTCGGAGGCGGAACTGGCCGCGTTGCTCGGCGCGCTGCCGCGCCAGCCCCGGCATGTCGGGGTGGTGCTCGGCGGCAATCGCCAGCGGCCCGGCTGGTGGGGCAGGGGTGAGCAGGCGTCCTGGGCCGACGCGGTGCAGGCGGCACGCACGGTGGCCGAGGTCGCCGGTGTCGAACTGACCATCACCGCCGGCAGTTGCGCCCCGTGGCATCCCGGCCGGTGCGCGCAGCTGTGGGTGGCCGGCCAACTCGTCGGGCACGCGGGCGAACTGCACCCGAAGGTCGTCGAGGCGCTCGACCTGCCCAAGCGGACCGCCGCGATGGAACTGGACCTCGACGCGATCCCGGTGACCGACAACCGGCCCGCGCCAACGGTTTCCGCGTATCCGCCGGTGCCGCTGGACGTTGCGCTGGTGGTGGACGACGCGGTGCCGGTCAGCGATGTCGCCGCCGCCCTGCGGGCCGGCAGCGGACCGCTGCTGGAGCACCTCGAACTGTTCGACGTCTACACCGGCGAGCAGATCGGCGACGGCAAGCGCTCGCTGGCCTACGCGCTGCGCTTCCGCGCCCCGGACCGCACCCTCACCACCGAGGACGCGACCAAGGCTCGGGACGCGGGCGTGGAGATGGCCTCCCAGCGCTGCAAGGCCGTGCTGCGCGGCTGATCCTCGATCTCCTTGCGACCGCGCCCCCGGTACCGCTTCGGTGCCGGGGGCGCGGTCGGCTGTCGATGATTCGCTCCGGCGCCGCGTGAACGAATCTCACGTCTGATGAGGTGCGGGGCTGGTGACCGTTACCGGCTCGGCAACTCGACCTGGTCGGCCGGCCGGGTGAAGTGGACGACGATCCGGCCCTCGTTGTCCGGGTCGACCTCGTAGCGCCGGTACAGCTTCTGCAGATGCGGCGCGCCGAGCATCGCCAGTACGCGGGAGCGCAGCTTCCCGGAGCCCTTCCCGGTGATGATCTCCACCGTCAGCCGGTGTTCGCGGGCCGCGCGGAAGATCACCTCGCGCACCTTCCGGTCGATGTCCCGGTCATTGCGGAAGTTCGGGTGCAGATCCAACGTCAGCCCAGTCGTCACGACCGCAACTCTAGAGTCCGGCCGCGCGGCCGTGACCGGACCACCTCGGCAGCCGATCCGGTGATCTCGCCGCCGCGTCACCCCGCCCGGATTGATTGAGTTTGCATGATCGTGCATAATCATCCACATGGTTCGGGTCGCGGTGGCGGGTGCGAGTGGCTACGCCGGAGGAGAACTCCTCCGGCTGCTGCTCGGGCACCCCGAGGTGCAGATCGGTGCGTTGACGGCGGGCGGCAACGCCGGGACTCCGCTCGGCGCGCACCAGCCCCATCTGATGCCGCTGGCCGACCGGGTGCTCACCGACACCACTCCCGAGCAGCTCGCCGGGCATGACGTGGTGTTCCTCGCGCTGCCGCACGGCGCCTCCGCCGAGATCGCCGCCGCGCTCGGCCAGGACCCCCTGATCGTCGACTGCGGCGCGGACCACCGCCTGGTCAACCCGGCCGACTGGGATCGCTGGTACGGCGGAACGCACGCCGGCAGCTGGCCCTACGGCCTGCCCGAACTCCCCGGTGCCCGCGAGGCGCTGACGGACACCCGGCGGATCGCGGTGCCCGGCTGCTATCCGACCGCGGTCACCCTCGCGCTCGCGCCCGCGCTGGCCGGCGACCTGATCGAGCCGGAGGTCGTGGTCGTCGCGGTCAGCGGAACCTCCGGCGCGGGCCGCGCGCCCAGGGCCAACCTGCTCGGCTCCGAGGTGATGGGTTCGGCCAGCGCCTACGGCGTCGGCGGCGGGCACCGGCACACGCCGGAGATGATCCAGAACCTCAGCGCCGTGCACGGCGGCCCGGTCGCCGTGTCGTTCACCCCGGTGCTGGCCCCGATGCCGCGCGGCATCCTGGCCACCTGCTCGGCCCCGGTCCGTCCCGGCGTCGACACCGCGACCGCGCGTGAGCGGTACGCCAAGAGCTATGCCACCGAGCCGTTCGTGCACCTGCTGCCCGAGGGAGCCTGGCCGGCGACCTCGGCGACGCTCGGCTCGAACTCGGCGCACGTCCAGGTCGTCGTGGACGCCGACGCCGGCCGGTTGGTCGTGGTGACCGCGATCGACAACCTGACCAAGGGCACCGCTGGTGGTGCCATCCAGTCGATGAACATCGCACTCGGCTGGCCGGAAACCACCGGCCTGTCAACGGTTGGAGTCGCTCCGTGAGTATCGAGTCTACTGTGGACACATCGGCCGGGGTTACCGGGCCGGCCGGTTTCCGGGCCGCCGGGGTGGCCGCCGGAATCAAGGATTCTGGCAGGCCCGACCTCACCCTGGTGGTCAACGACGGCCCGCTGACCAGTGCCGCCGCCGTGTTCACCACCAACAAGGTCAAAGCGGCGCCGGTCCTGTGGTCGCGGCAGGTCATCGCGCAGCGCAGCCTGAAGGCCGTGGTGCTCAACTCCGGCGGCGCGAACGCCTGCACCGGCCCGGAGGGGTTTCAGGACACCCACGCGACCGCCGAGAAGGTCGCCGAGGTCCTGGGTGTCGGCGCGGTCGACGTCGCGGTCTGCTCGACCGGCCTGATCGGCGAGCGGCTGCC
>CAJCJE010000385.1 GCA_903970565.1 Candidatus Melainabacteria bacterium
GTCCCGCTCGTTGCTGGCCAGCAGCCGGGCGATGACCTCCGGGTCCATCGCGGTGCCGCCGGCGGCAACTCGGCGCACGGCGTCGATGAACTGTTCGGCGTTGAACACCCGGTCCTTGAGCAGGTAGCCGACCGCGCCGGAACCGTCGGCCAGCAGCTCCCGCGCGTACAGCTGTTCGACGTGCTGGGACAGGATCAACACCGGAAGACCGGGGCGTTCCCTTCGGGCGGCCAGCGAAACCTGTAGGCCCTCGTCGGTGAACGTCGGCGGCAGTCGAACGTCCACAATGGCCACATCGACCTCGGGGCCGCGCAACGCCGCCGCCAGTTCTGGACCGGACTCGACTGCCGCGACGATCTCGAAACCGTTGGCGGACAACAGATGTGTCAGGCCGTCTCGGAGGAGGTAGAGGTCCTCGGCGAGGACAACGCGCACGGCAACTCCATTGCCACCATCGTCGGACCGCCCAGCGGACTGCTGAGGGTGAACCTACCGTCGAACGTAGTCAGTCGCCGCTCGATCCCGCGCAGCCCACTGCCTCGCGAAATCTCGGCACCACCGTGGCCGTCGTCGAGCACGGAGATCCGCAGAATCCCGTTGTCGTGCCGCAGATCGATCCAGACCCGATGCGCCTGCGCGTGTTTGGTCGCGTTGGCCAGCGTTTCGGCCACCGCGAAATAGGCCGCCGACTCCACCGGTGCCTCCGCGCGCCCGGCGAGTTGCGCGTTCACCAGCACGGTCAGCGGATTGTCCAGTGCCAGCGCGCGGATCGCGTCGGCGAGGCCGCGCTCGGCGAGTACCGGCGGATGAATGCCGCGTACGAGATCGCGCAGCTCCTGTAGCGCGGTCTTCGACGCATCGCGAGCCTGGGTGAGCAGCTTCTTCGCGGCCACCGGATCGTGGTCGATCAACGCTTCCACCGCGCCGAGCGTCATCCCCATCGCGACCAGTCGAGCCTGCGCGCCGTCGTGCAGGTCGCGTTCGATCCGGCGCACCTCGCTGGCCTGGGTGTCCACCACGGCCGACCGGCTCTCGGTCAGCGTGGCGACCCTCCTGGTCAACTGGTCGCGCTCGATGACCAGTTCGGCCCCCTTGGTCGGCGAGAGCAGCAACGCGGCCCACGTGGCGTGCCAGGACAACAATGTCGGCAGCAGCCAGCAGGACACCACGATCGAGACCAGGCCGAGGCCGACCGCGAGCGACTCCGAACCGGCGATCGAGCCATACCAGGGGGTCTGGACCGTGCTGAGATCGACCAGGCCCTCGATGCCCGGCACCGCCAACCCCCACCAGCCGTAGGCGAACAGCAGCAGCGGGGCCAGCGCGAGCACGCTGCCGACCACCGGTTGCAGCCCCAGCCACAGCAGGTCCCGCCAGGTCGCCGGATCGCCGACCAGCCACGTCCACCGTCGCCCGACCCGTGCCCAGACCCGCTGACGGCCCCGGTCGACCCCGGCTGACGCGGTCGCGGCAGGCGACGTGGGCAAAGGCCGGTAGGGCTCGGCGATCCGAATCCCCCGCGATTCGTAGACCAGGCAGCGCATGGCCCCCGGCAGCGCCCGACCGTGCCGGACGGTGGGGATGCCCAGCAGCGGACCGGTGCAGGCCAACGTGACCACCTGCACGAGGAACACCAGGCCCGAGGCGGTGGACAACCCGGAGATCCGTGCGCAACTCGCCAGCTCGCCGAGAATGCTGCCGCCCCACCGGGCCTTCTCCGAGTCCCAGGCCTCGTTCATGACGGGCGAAAGCAGGACCGAGGTCCAGCGCGCGTGCAGCCGCACCGCTGCCGGCGCGAACAGCCAGCCGAGCAGCGCCATGCCGATACCGACGACTGTCCCGGCGAGCACCGCGAATCCGCCTACCCGGCCCCCGCCCAGCGGCAACAGCCAACCGGCCGGGGCCGCCGGCAGCAGTGACCACGCCACGTTGAGCAGGCCACCGGCGATCAGGGCGAGCGGCAGTACCGCGAGAAAGCCACCGACCAGCGGATCGACGACCAGCCACAGCAGATCCCGCCAGGTGGCCGGATCGGTCCAGGCCCAGCGCGACCGTCGCTGCCAGGTCGGCATCCGGGGGTTGGGGTAGAGCCGGGTTCCCTGCGTACCGCGGTAGAACCCGTCCGATCCGACCGTTGGCGCCGCCGGTTCCGGTCGGTACGGCACCGGAAGCTCGATGCCGGCGAATTCCCCGGCAAGCCGGCGGCGCAGGTTCGGCAGCCAGCGGATGTTCACCACGGCGGCAGGCCAGAGATAGAGCTGGCAGCACAGCACGGCGACCACCGCGCCCAGTTCCATCGCCAGCACGCCCAGCTCGACCGGGAGCAGCGCGACCAGGGTCAGACAGCGCCGAAGGGTGACCAGGCGCCAACGCCAGCCGGTGACAACCCGATCCGGCCGCGCGTTCTCGCCGCTGAAGACCATGCCCACCCCTCCTTCCGGCTCGCCGTCCAGTCTGGCCGAACGGCCGGTTCCCGCGCACTGCGTTTGGCTCCACGCCTTGGGTGGACCTAGCCGCAGCCGGTAGGGACTCGTGAGTGGGCAGGGCCGTTGAGCACCCGACCGAGAACCAGCCCAACGAGGTCGGGCCCAACGAGAACCAGCCCAACGAGGCCGGGACCAACGAAGAGGGGTCCGGCCGACGTGCGGCCGAACCAGTCAGCAGGCCAGGGAATCCCGTCGAGCCAAGCCGTCGTCGCGACGGACGGAACCGCCCTTCGTCGCGTCGACGAGCCGTCGTCGCGGGGGAGGGGTCAGTCGCCTCGTCGCACCGGCCCCAGGATCTGCTTCTCCCGGGGAGTGGTGATCAACCGCAGCGGACGCCAGAGGTTGCGGCCGAGCGCAACCACCTGGTCGTCCTTGAGCGTGGTGAGCTGCTGGACCAAGGGGGGAGGCAGCCGCCAGATTCGGGCCGCGAGCTGTGCCTGGCCGACCGGTTGGCGCTGCAACAGCACCAGATCGGCCGAGTTGGCCGTCGTGCTGGCCTGCGGGTGCAGGTACGGCAGCACATAGACCGTGGTCTGCCAGGCCGAGCGGGGCGGGAACAGTTCCTGCGGTGTCGATCCACCGTCGTGGATCACCAGCAGCGGGCCGTCCTCGGTCGCGCGCGGCAGTTCCACCGGGTTGAGCCGGCGGATCTGCACCAGCGGCGTCGGCCGGCCGTCCGGGCCGTCGCCGGCCGCGCGGGCCAACACCTGCCAGGCCGCCGGGCGCGCGGTCGCGACCACCACCCAGGCACCGGTTGCCATCGCCCGCAACGCCACCTGACGGGCCAGGTACAGGCCACCGACGCAGACGATCCTGGTCGGCGCCGGCCGCAGTACCGAGACGGTGAGCGGCTCGTTCTTCATCCCGGACCCGAGCACCATGCCGCCCCGGTCCCCGGACGGGCTCACCGCGTCCAGCATCTCCGGCGACACCAGGAACTCCGGCGCGATTCCGCTCTGGCTGTGCGCGTCGAGCAGCCGGCTCCGGCTCACGCCACCCTCCTCGGGTCGATCATGCGGCACCGCCCAGCGGCAGGGTCGCCGCGAGGCCGGCAACCTGAAGGCCACGCAGCGGGGTCAGGGACACGTTGAGCCGCTGCGCCATCGTGTGCAGTCGCTGGTTGGCGTCGGTGAGTTCGTCGGGAGTCCGCGCGCTGACCCGAACGAGGCCACGGAGGCCGACCTGGCCGTCCTCGCCGCTGGGCGACACCGACATGGCCACCGTCGCCGACAGCGCGCGCACGCCGGTCAGCGCGTTGATGCTGTTCACGTTCCGGCCCTGCGGCCACCGGGTGATCGCGTAGCTCGCGTGGCCGATACCGGCCGCGGTAACCCCGGTCCACCGTTCGGTGAGGTCGACCTGGTTGCCGGAGCGGGCGCCGCTGATCAGCTCGGCCGCGGACACCCCGGAGCGCAGCAGCTCGTCGGCGTCCAGCGGTCGGGTCGGCACGCCGCGACCCTCAAGGGCGCTGCGCACTCGCGACAGCGCGCCGATCAGGGCCCGGTGCGAGCCGACGACCCCGCCACCGCGTTCGACGATCGCGGCCGGGCAGCGTCGTGGGTCCAGCCGAACCGCGACCCAGGTGGTGCGTCGCGCCGCTGCCGGCAGCGGACCCAGCACCTCCAGGTACGAGGCGAGAGCCGGGGAGGTCATCGGCAGCGCCGCGCTGCCCGGATAGCAGTGCCAGATGACCTGGATCGCGTCCAGCACGACCCCCCGGTCCTCCAGACAGGGCGCCAACGCGCCGAGCGGCAGGTTCGGGGTCGCGCCGAGCGGGGTGATCAGGCCGGGGGCCGGGTCGACGAGCAGCACCGCGGTCCAGGCACCCTCATGCCAGGCCAGGCCGACCTGACGCCGTTCGTGGTCGGTGCCGTGCGCCACGATCAGATCCGGCAGCACCAACCGCAGCACGTTCACCCGAGGGTCGTCCGGACCGAGCACGGCGGCCTCTTCGACGCCGACCTGCTCCTCGGCGGCAGCCGGCAGCGGATCAGCCACCCGACTGTGTGACCGGAACGTGTAGCGCAGGACGAGACCGATCCACTGGGTGAACCAGCGCCCGCTCCACCGCAGGAGGGCGAAGATCAACGCGAGGACGAGAACCCCGATCGCCTCGTACACCCAGTTGCTGTTGATCGCCAGGAGGATCAGCCCGATGGCGAGCCCGACCTCGATCAACACCAGGTTGGCCACGGGCAGCGAGCCGAGGCTCGCCCCGATGGTGTGCCGCCGGGCGGTGAGCGGCGGCTGCGCGGCACTCGGTCGGGGAGCGTTCGACGGCGGTCCGGCCTGCGGTGCCCTACCGGGAGGAGGCTGCGGGGGCGGCGGCCCCGGCGGTCCCGGTCGTGGTGGAGTGGTTACGGACATCCCCTCGGTCACTTCTCCTCGGTAGTGCCATGCTGCGATCCGGCACGGTATCGCTCGCGATGGCTCGGATCGAGTATTGCCGAACCGGTCACGAGTTCTACCTCGGCAGACTATTGTTGCGAACCGTACCGCGACCGGGAGAGCAGCAGGACGAGAATGGCGTCAACACCTACCACCAAGTCACAGGTCCAGGCGTATCGGTTCGTGATTCGCCGGATGGAGTCCGCGCTGGTCCGCAAGGACCCGGTGATGCTGCACGACCCGATGCGCTCACACAAGCGGGCGACCGTTGTCGGGGTGATCGTCGCCGCAGTCGGTCTGATCGGTTTCGCGGTCGTGGGACTGTTCAGTCCTTCGGGGCAGCTACCGAACTCCGGCATCGTGATCGGTGCGCAGTCCGGCCAGGTGTATGTGGTCAGCCAGAATCCCTCCGAACTGATCCCGGTCTTCAACGTGGCCTCGGGGCGGCTGCTGATGATGGTCGAGGCCAACAAGGGCAATCCGGTGGTGCCCAGCCCGTCGTCGAGTTCCGGCGGTTCCGGCAGCTCCACCGTTCCGGCGCCGGCCAACCCGGTCACGGTGGACGACAGCGAGTTCACGAACATCCCGATGGGGCGGCTGACCGGCATCCCGGACGGCCCCGAGGAACTGCCCGCTCCCGGCACCGGCAACAACAACTGGGCGGTGTGTGACCAACTTCCCACCAACGCCTCGGCGGCCAACCAGCAGCCGCAGGTCACCGTCCTGGCCGGCGAGTCGAACATCGGCACCAATCTCCAGCAGGGGCAGGCGCTGCTGGCCCAGGGGCCGAACAACAATCAGGAATACCTGATCTACGACCAGACCTCGAACGCGAACAACGCCGAGGACGACAGCACGGTCGCCGCGCCGATCGACAGCAGCGACGCGCACGTGCTCGACGCGCTGAACATCCAGTCCGTGCAGCCCCGGCTGATCAGTTCCGCGCTGCTCGGCGCCATCCCGCAGGTGACCGAGATCCAGAACCCGGTGAACAAGGTGCCGGGGTTCGGCAACGCGCCGAGCGACTACACGCTGCCCGGCATCACGGTCGGGGACAGCTTCTCGGTAGCCAACGAGAGCGGACAGGACACCTACTACGTCGCGCTCTCGGATGGCATCCAGTCGGTCACCCAGACCGTCGCGCAGATCGTGCTCTACGAGCACAACGAGGTCATCCCCAAGCAACTGGCCGGCAACCTGATCGCCAACATCAAGTCGGTCAACGAACTCGACGTCGCCAGCTACCCGAACATCATCCCGCAGGTCGTGGATGCCGCGCTGCACCCGGTGACCTGCCTCGGCTGGACCGCGGACACCTCCAACCCGCTCAAGCCGTTGGTGCGGACCAGGGTCACCATCGACGTGAAGCTGGAACTGCCCACCGACCCGAACAACTCCGGTGCGCCGATGGTGACGGTGCCGATCGGGCAGCCCAGTCCGGACGGCGAGAAGATCGACGCATTCTTCATGAATCCCAGTTTTCAGTCGATCGCGGTGCACGCGGCGACCAGTCCGGGGGAGTTCAGCACCGGCCCGATCTACATCGTGGCCGGACGCGGCGTGAAGTACAGCGTGGCGGACGAACTCACCGCGCAGGGTCTCGGCATCGCCAGCTCGGGCAACTCCGACGGCATGTCGGCGGCCCCGGAGTCGATTCTGCGACTGCTGCCCTCCAGCGCGCAGACGCTGAGCACCGAGAATGTCATGCACACCTACGACAGCGTGTCGTTGCCCACGAATGACGGCCTCTACATGTCGCCGGCTTCCGAGGACGGCGGTCCCTCCGGCGGCAACTAGCGTTTCCGGTCCGTCGGTACGAATCTGCTCGACGCACGCCTCAGCCGTGACCGCTCGGCCGTAGTCGTTGCGGGCTTTCGGCATCGACCCGGCACCGGACCTTCGCTACCGACTTGGCACCGGCCATATCGTTACCGACCCGACGCCGAACCTTTTCGCTCCGATCCGAAGCCGGACCTCTCGCTACCGAACCGGATTTCTCTCGCCGCCGCCACCCGACCGGACGCCGACATCGACTGACGGACGCCGAAAACCTGTCGACCATCCACAGCCCGCAGGCAAATAATCCGCGACGAAAACCTGCCCCGAAGACAGCCCCCGCCCATCCGGGGCGTGGATTTTCTTTGACAGTACTAGTAGGACTTTGTTAGTTCGAGATCGGGTGTGAGAT
>CAJCJE010000386.1 GCA_903970565.1 Candidatus Melainabacteria bacterium
GCCACCACACCTGGTGATAGGTGGCCGCCGTGACCTGCCGGATCAGCTCGTGCGGAATCGACCCGCGCACTGCTGTGTGCAGGTGCGGCGCCGCCCGCCGTTGCGGTTCCACGGTCGCGAAGTACTGGACGTCGTAGCCCACGACCCGCCGCAGGTTTTGCCACCAGCGGTCAACCAGGCTGGAGAAGTGCACCGCGTCCCGAGCTGCCCGCCGGTAGTCGTAGGTATCCGGGTTGACCGGAGTCCCGTCCTCCCGCACCCGTCCGTAGGTGTCGCAGGTGAGCGTGATGAACATGGACGGCCGGAACTTGCCTGCGAACTCTCGTCCGAGCGTGGCCTTGCTGACCGTCCGCCGAGGCAAGTTCGGCGCCTCTTGTCTTCTCCTGGTGGACCGGTTGGGCGGACGCTTGGCCGGCAGGTCGGGCGAGGGGAGTTTGCCCCGGACACCGAGTTGCCGAAGTTCCTCGTCCGCCTCGTGAATGGTCTCCCGCAGTTCCTCCGCGTGATCCAGCTCGCCGGCTTCGCTGGCCTGCCGGTACAGCGCCACCAGGTCCGCGCGGTAGGCGAGCTGAGCGGTTTGGTCCCCGGTCGGCTTGTCCGACTCGAACACCGGTTCCTCGGTGAGGTGCCAACCTTCCCGACATTGCGCCATCCGCAGCGCCCGAGCTTTCCGAGCGCACGGCCCGCACATCGATTCGATCGTCGATCCGCAGGGAACGGGGACATAGCGCAATTCCCCGCTGTCCGGGTCGCCAACCTCCATCGTGAACGGCCGGATGCACACGCCGTTCTGTTCGGCGGCAGCCACGACGACATCAGCAGCCAGCGGCATCCGCATCCGTTCGGCCCGAGTACCCTCAGCAGCTGGCAACGGGGTGATGGTCGCAGTCATGCCGCCACCCCCGTCCCGATCGCCCAGGCCCGCAGCTGGCCGAGGTTGATCGGTCGCCGTTGGCCGGCAGCCAGGTCCGCGAACACAGACGCGTCGAACGGGGCCGCGTCGTAGGCCATCACGGACATGCCGCCGGCTATGCCGGTGATCGACAGGTGGACCGATGCGCCGGTAGGTACTCGCCAGGCTTCAGCGGTGACCTCGGTCAGGCTGTCAGCCCAGGTGAGCAGCCCACCCGCGACGGCCGACAGTCGGCGATTGCAGTCGAGCTGAATGACGACGTTCGGGCCGTAGCTGTCGGTCTCGGCCTTGACGTAGAACGGGCCGGCGAGGCCGCGATGCTTGGCCAGATGCGCCTGAATCGTCGACAGGTAGGTCAACAGGGTGGCAACACGTTCGGTGCTGTTCACGCCGCCACCCCCTGGCCATCGTCATCAGTCGACGGCCGAGCAGGCAGTGCCCGCACGTTGTCCGGTGTCGGTGCAGGGCTGGTCACGAACGCTTCCAGCGCCTTGACCGTCTCGTCCGGCACCCAGCCGGCCCGGATGCGCAGCGGCTCCCGGATGCCCTCGCCCCACACGTAGCCGGTGCCCGCGTCGGACTCGGGTATCCGGTTGGCCCACGCCCCACGCTCATAGGCTTGGTCGCCCAAGACCATGCCGACGTGCGATTTCGCGGTAACCCGCAGGCAGATACGACGCGGGAACAGCTCCCGCACCGGAACCGTGTCCTTGGTCGGTTCCTGGACATACCCGCGCACCGTGAACACCAACGCCCTGCCCTGCGTGGTCAGCAGCGCGACCTTCTCCGTGATCGCCTCACGGGTCTTACGGTCGGTGTACTTGGTCAGCGCGCCGATCTCGTCGAACTCCAGCAGCTCCAACGGGTACTCACGGGAGATCGGCACTGTCCGGACATGCCCGGCGAACTCGGCCTTGCGCCGATCCATGCTCGCCACCAGGTCAGTCAGCACGTCCAGCGCTTCCTGCCCGGTGACTCCGTAACGGTGGAAGATCCCACGCCCGTAGGCCAGCTCCATACCCTTCGGATCGATACCCGACACCCGCACCAGGCCATCCCGGATGGCCGGAGCGATGGACACCAGCGGCGACCACATGATCGAGTTCTTGCCCGCACCAGATGCGCCAGCGTTGAGGGTGTGCGCAGCGTTGCCGGCCAACGGCAGGTACCAGTCCTGTCCGTACTCGGTCCGCCCTGCCCACACCTTCGCCAGGTTCACCGACGAACCCGCCACGTCCACCAGGCTGGCCAGCTCAGGGCAGGCCACCGGGTCTGCCAGGAGATTGCGACGCTGGAAGTCGATGGAGACCACGTTCGGCGCGATCTCCCGTACTTGACACCGGGCAACCTTGCGGGCCGAGGCCAGGGCGCGGGTTGCCTCGTCGAAGTCCTCCGGCTTCTGCCCCGCCACCAGGCGCACCCGAACCTCGTCCCACGACGGTCCCGACTTCACCCCGACAACCTTCGGTATCCGAACGGCCGCCGGCTGCTGTTCGCGCTGGACCTTCTTACGCCCGACGAGGTTCACCGTCACGGCGACCGGAAGCGTGTCATCTTTGATGATCAGGCCGCAGGCGTGCAGCCAAGCCGGCAGTTTCTCCTGGTAGGTGCTCCAGCGCAGCCACCAAGCCCGCAGGAACCGGCCACACCACTGGTCGAACGAGACCAGGTCAATCTGCCACCAGGAGATCAACCCGATAGCGATGGACCCGGCCGCCATGGTCAGCGAGAACCAGCCAAGCCACCGCCACCAAGCCAGCAGAACCAGCACCGTCGACGTCGTGCGCGGATGCATGACGATCTCTTTCACCAGCCAGATCACGGCCTTGACTAGCCACCACAACGCCATGAACACCACCGCAGCGGCAGCGACGATTTCAGCGATAGCAACCAGCGCCTTGCCGAGCTTGTGCAGCAGCCACACCAGCAGACCCAGCCCGGCGCCGCCGACGATGAGCAGACCAATCGCGTGTGCGTCCATCAGAGGTCACCGCCGATCAGGGTGACCGTGATGGTGATAACGAAGATCAGCGGCAGGGTACCCATGCACCGGTCGCAGACCAGTGCGTTCGGTGCGAAGGTGCCGAACCTGTTGCAGCGCCGGCAAGCCTGGCCGTTCCGTGGGTTCTTTCGGGTGACCCGACTTGCGGACTCACCACCGGTTATGCGTACGCTCTGCATTGTTCACTCCATGCGAGTGGCGGCGCAGAAGCGGAGAAGGTTCCTAGTAGGACTTTGTTAGTTCGTTATGGTGGTCGTTGATGGCAGGCGGGGCATCGGCCACTCCAGGTAGCCAGAAGCACCTGGATCTCCGTGAGGACCTTGTAGAAAGTCAGGCCGCCCCAACTGCTTTTGGGTGGGCCAAGCGG
>CAJCJE010000387.1 GCA_903970565.1 Candidatus Melainabacteria bacterium
GACGCTGGCCGTGGTCGGCGCCTCGTTCGCGGCCGGGGTGGGCGCCGGCTCGGCCCAACACGCCTGGCCGGCCGACCTCGGCCGGCTGATCGGCTGGCGAGTGGTGGTCAGCGCGGACCCGGGGGCCGGGTTCGTCAGCCACGGCGACCACGATCTCGGCCCCTTCGACCGGTTGGCCGGTCAGCTGAATCTGCCGAGACTGCGCCCGAAGCTGGTACTCGTGCAGGGCGGCCACGACGACATCGGCCAGCCGCGGGAACTCATCGCACATCGCGTCCGGCAGCTGATCGACACCATCCGACAGCAGGCGCCGGACGCCAGGATCGGCGTGCTCAGCGTGTTCTGCGACCAGCAGGGGCCGACCCCGGTCGCGCTGCGCACCGACCGGACCATCGTCGCCGCCGCGCGGCAGGCCGACTCCTCGGTGCTGGTCTTCGACCCGCTCGCCGGCCACTGGCAGTTCCCGCGCATCCACGACCAGCTGCATCCCACGCCGGCCGGTCACCAGGAGATCGCGGTCCGGTTGGCGCAGGGCCTCGCCCGCGACGGCGTGATCGAGCCGGGCAGGCTGGCCGGGGACGTGCACCCGGCCGGCGCGGCGCACCGGGCCCGGCGCAGCGACTGACCACCCCTGGCGCAGCGACCACCCCTGGCGCAGCGACTGAGCGCGGCGCGGCGACTGAGTGCGGCCGGACCGCTCACCGGCGCCGGAGGCTATTCGACGGCGCCGTGCCGGCCCGCGCCCTCGGCGAACCGGGCGGCGCCGCGCCGAGTCTCCGCACGCAGCGCGGCGAGGCCGCCGGTGAACTCGACCCGCATCGCCTGCTGCTCGGCAAGGCCGTGCTGGCCCAACACGGACTCGCGGTCGCCGCGCAGGCAGCGCTGCGGGAACCGGGCCAGCTGGCCGGCCAGTTCCTCGGCGGCGGCCCGCGCGGTTCCGGCCGGCACCACCCGGTTGGCCAGGCCGATCCGGAAGGCCTCCTCGGCGTCAACCGGCCGACCGGTCAGGATCAGGTCCATCGCCCGGCTCTGCCCGATCAGCCGGGGCAGCCGCACGGTGCCGCCGTCGATCAGCGGAACGCCCCAGCGCCGGCAGAACACGCCGAACACCGCGGTCTCCTCCACCACCCGCAGATCGCACCACAGCGCCAGTTCCAGGCCGCCCGCGACGGCGTGCCCGGCGACCGCCGCGATCACCGGCTTGCCCAGGCACAGCCGGGTCGGGCCCATCGGGCCGTCGCCGTCCGGTTCGGTGCGGTTGCCGCGCGGGGAGCCGACCGCCTTGAGGTCCGCGCCGGCGCAGAACGTGCCACCGGCCCCGGTCAGCACCGCGACGCTCGCGGTGGCGTCCGCGTCGAACCGGCGAAACGCCTCGGCCAGTGCCGTCGCGGTTGGTCCGTCCACGGCGTTGCGCACCTCGGGCCGGTTGATGACGATCGTGGTCACCGGACCGTCCCGTTCGACGAGCACCAGGTCAACCGGCTGGTCAGGGCCGATACCGGCGGCTGGGTCGGACGCGGGTTCAGACATGGGCAACTCCCTGGGTGATCCCCTGGAATTCGGCTGCTGGCGTACCGAAGGGTCGTGGCGCGCCGTCCCGGTAGCTCGCCACATCGGTACGCGGTCCACTACGGTTAGCGCGAAAAACCACGAACGGGCGCGACCTCGCAGGGTCTTGCAGATTGGGATTCGACGCGGCCATCAGCGTGATTTTGTGGTCACGGAGGGCCTGTTCGAGGGACTATGGGCGCAGGGCGCAGGGTTGGTGGGCGGAGGAACCCGGATTCTCGGGCCCTGCCGTCCGCATGAGAGTGGTTTGGGACTGGTGAACTTGAACAAGTTAATTGTCCTGGTAGTGGTCGCCTTCTTGCTGTTCTTTCTGATCACACAGCCAACGGGGTCGGCCAATCTGGTGGACAACATACTCACCTGGCTGAAGGAAGGCGCGACGGCGATCGTCACGTTCGTCCGAAGCCTGTTCGCGTGATCAACGGTTCCTGATTCCCGGACACCGCGGTGTCCGGGAAGGTCGGTCCGCGCCCAGATCGACCGATGGCTACGTAGCGTTACCGGTACGGGCAAAGTCGGGTTCTGATTGGACCGTCCGGGTGGAAAGTCTCTCATAACGTGCTGGTAACGGGTTTTTGTTGCAACTGAGGTCTAGCGATCTGTCGGTGCGAGGCAATACGGTGCGCGCATCGGGGTGATCATCAGCCCACGAGGAGGCATGGATGGTCGAAGATCACGGGATCGACGAGCTCGTCCGACAGTGGACGGCCGATCGTTCCCAGGACGCGGAGCTGACCGCGGCGAGCCAACTCGCTTCGGAATGGCTCGCCGAGTCGACGTTCGTGACCACGCCGCAGGCTCCGGGGATTCCCGGCCAGCGGGGTGCCGCGGGGTCCTCTCGACTGTTCTCCGTGGAGTCGGTGAGTCCGGCCTACGTCGCGGCCATGCGTAACAGGTTGCCCGGTGTACCGGAGGACCTGCTCGCGGCGGCGGCGAACTGCTGGCAGCTCGTCGGCGACATCGCCGAGGCCGAGAAGTGGTGGGACGCCGGGCTCAGCCCGCTGGACCAGCGCGCTCTCGACTACCGGGCGGCAGGCCTTTCCCCGGCCGACCTTGCCCGGCACCTCGGCCCGTACACCGTGCTCGAACACCTTCGCCGGGGCAGCTCGGCGGCCTGGTGCGTGGCACGACTGCGGCGGCAGCGGCGCGACGGCGTCGGCTGAGCAGTGAGGCGGGTCAGTTCTCGGCCTGCCAGCCGCGTGTGACGCACGACGTCCCCACCGGACTCTGGTGAGCCGGCCGGGAATGCTTCACCGAAGCCGGTTGCGGCTTCGCGGGGTCAGGTTGGTTTTCACGGCGCGAGTTTCGGGTGATTGCGGCAACTGCGCGTAACTTCCGCGATGCGCGGTCGTTGTGGTTGGTGTCGTTGTTCTTCGTCGCTACGAGGTCCTTTCCTCCGGCGGCACGATCCCGAGGCATGACACGTGGCGAGCCCGGAGGCGTTGCAGCCCCCAGACCATTCAACTGACCCACCGCCGCGCCATCGGCGCGGCCTGGTCGGCCGGTTGGTCGCCGTGTTCGTGGTGCTCGCGCTAGGTGCGGTCGGGGTCCTGCTGTTGACCCAGGCGACCACGCCGGCCAATGAGCTGTCCGCATCGGACATCCCCGCGTTGCAAGTCACACCGGCTGCGGTGCAGCCTGACTCGGCGGTGCCGGTGTCGCTGACCGCGGCCGAACCGATCGCGAGCGGCAGTGGTGGCACGTCCGGTTCCGGGCCGACCACGTTGACCCAGTGGGCCACCAAGGTGAGTTCGGCGACCGGAATTCCGGAGCCGGCGGCCTGGGCCTACGGCAATGCCGAACTGGCGATGCGGGCGACCGAGCCGGGTTGTCGCATCTCCTGGGCCACGCTGGCCGGGATCGGCCGGATCGAGTCGGACAACGGGCAGTTCGGCGGCGCGACGCTCCAGGCCAACGGTGAGGAGACCAAGCCGATCATCGGTGTGCCGCTGGACGGGACCGGCGGCAACGCCGACATCCCGGCCGACGGCAACGGCGCGCTGGACGGCGACCCGGTCTACGTACACGCGGTCGGCCCCATGCAGTTCCTGCCGCAGACTTTTTCCGAGTACGCGCAGGACGCGCTCGGCAACGGCAAACCCGACCCGGAGAACATCGACGACGCGGCACTGACCGCCGCGAAGTATCTGTGTGTCGACGGCCGGGACATGTCCACTCCGGTCGGTTGGTGGTCGGCCATCCTGTCCTACAACGACTCGATCGACTATGTGCAGAAGGTCTTCGGCGTCGCCGACACCTACGCCCGCCAGGCCCTGACCGCGCTCGGCGGCGGCGCGTAGCCAGCGCCGCGATGCACGCGGCTGCCTGTTCTCAGGCTTGCCTGTTCTCATGCTTGTTTGTTCTCAGGACTGTCTGGCAGCCGGCTGTGCGTCGGCATTCAGCCACCTGTCAGTCGGCAACGGCGTCGTGGCCAACCGGACCTAACCGGCATCGGCGGGTCGAGTCCATCGGACACCGTGGGGCACTCGGCGCGAAGTGCCGTTGACCTGCTCCTGCCCGGGTGGTGCGATGTGGGTCACGATTGTCACGATGCTAGCGTCACAATCGTGCTTGGCAGCCTGTTCAGCCGACGCGGCCTGCTCATTGTCGCGGTCAGCGTCGTGTCCCTGATCGGTGGCGCCCTGCTCGCCTGGTGGCAGTGGACCCGCTACCAGTCGGCGAGCGGCACGCTACAGAACCTCGGCTACGTCCTACAGTGGCCGCTGTTCGGGGTCTTCCCGGCCTTCATGTTCTACCGCATCGCGCAGGCGGCCAAGCGTGCCAAGGAGGCCGACGAACTCGCCGAGGCCGAAGAGGCGGCGCAGGCCCAGGTTCCGCGCCCGAGGGCCGAACAGCCCGCCTCCGCCGAGGAGACGGCGCGGATGCGGGCCACGGCGGCGAAAACGGGGACGCCGACCATGTCGGCCGACGAGTGGCTCGCCAAGCGCACCTACGTGCAGAAACGACTATCGATGGACGGGGACGAGGAGGACGGC
>CAJCJE010000388.1 GCA_903970565.1 Candidatus Melainabacteria bacterium
GCTCGTCCGCGCCGGCGCGGCGTTTGTCGATGGCGGCCAGTGCGGCGGCGTAGTACTCACGGGCCCGAGCGGTCTCCGCCGCTCGCTCGCCGTCCGCCCCGGCCGCCAGGGCCTGCCCGCGCCGTCTGGCGGCGGTGTCGAGGTCCCGATGCGCTGCGGCCACGGCTGCGGTGAGCGAACTTGGCCGAGTTTCGCGTGCGGGCCCAGGATCAGCGGTGGCCGCGGCGTTGCGCAACCGGGCTGCGGCATCCTCGGACCAGACGACGCGCGTGGGAACGTCGATCATGCATTCGGCGACCTCGGTGAACCGCTCCTCGGCGGACACCGTGTGGCTGACCAGGACGCCCAGTCGCAGGACTGACCGGTGGGTGCGGATCGGCGCTCCGGTGGCGTCGATCCGGCCGTGATCGACGGGGACCTGGTCGCGGATTCGGCCCAGCAGGTCGTCGGTGATGGGTGATGGCGAGCGGTGCGGCACGGTGATCGTGCCGACATCGGCGGCGTCGATGACCGTTTCGGCGGCCTTGCTGATCTCCGGGTGTCCTGTGCCGAGGAACAGCACGCCGTCCTCGCGGGCGATGTCCGGGTCGTCGGTGATCAGCCCGGACTCCGGCAGATCGTGCGCGATCGCCAGGCGCTCGGGCAGGACTGCCAGCACGGCGTCACTCGAGGCCTCCCACAGGCCGCCCTGGTAATCCAGGTAACCCAGCCAGAATTCGAGAGCCGGGCCGGGTCGGCCAGTCGTCATTCGTCGTCCTTCCCGACCAGGGCGTCGACGTTGTTCCGGTCGGCGAGATAGATGGTGCGGGCCGCCGCGAGCCGGTCGCCGATCTCGTCCATGCGGCGGGCGAAGGCGACATCGTCCTCGGTGCTGGTGAACGCGTCGAACACGGTCTGCTCGAAGTCGAAGTCCTCGTCGATGCGGCCAATGATCATGTCGAGTTCCCCGACCACCAGCTCAAACATGTTGATCTTGGTTTCCAGTATGTGCAGGATTCGTTCCTCGATGCTGCCTCTGCTGACGAGGTTGGTCAGCAGGACATCGTGGGTCTGACCGATCCGGTGCAGGCGGCCGAGGCGCTGTTCGATCTGCATGGGATTCCACGGCAGATCGAGGTTGATCATCACGTGGCAGAACTGGAGGTTGCGACCCTCACCGGCGGACTCGGTGGACAGCAGGACCGGCGCATCGTCGCGGAACGCGCCGATGACCCGTTCCTTCTCCGCCCGGGGCAGACCACCGTGGTAGACGACCGCGCCGATGCCCGCCGACCGAGCCGACGCGGCCACCAGCTCCAGGGTCTGCCGGAACGCGGTGAACACCAGCACCTTCTCGCCACGTGCCACATGCTCGGCCAACTTCACAGTGAGCAGGCGCGTCTTGGCCGGGTCGCTGATCGCCGCCGCGGCGGCGCCCAGGTCGGTCCAGCCGAGTTTGTCCAGGGTCGGGGCGGCCGCCGCCGGAGTGGAGCCGGCCAGCCGGGCCACCGAACGCAGCGCAAGGCGTCGGCCTGCCGGTGCCTCCTTGGCCTCCACCCGGATCCGCTCGGCCAGGTCGGCGTACAGCGCGCGTTCGCTGGCGTCCGGGGTGACCAGCACGGTCTCGGCCAGGCGCTGCGGCAGGCGCAGCGCGACCTCGCTGCGCCGGTGGCGCACCATGACCTGCCGGGTGCTGGCGCGCAGTTCGGCCAGGTTGCGAGGGCTGCCGACGTCTCCACCGGTGGTGGTGTGCCGGGCGCGGAACTGGGCCGGGGTACCGAGCAGACCGGGCGCCACCAGGGAGATCATCTCGTACAGGTCCTGTAGCCGGTTCTCCACCGGAGTCGCGGTCAGCAGCAGCAGAAAACGCGTGGTCAGCGCTCGGATCAGTTTGCCCGACGCGCTGCGCGCGGAGCGCAGCCGGTGCGCTTCGTCGGCCACCACCAGATCCCAGCTGACGCTCGTTAGCTGGGACCTCAGCGGATCCCGGCGGGCCGTGGCGAGCGAGGCCAGCAACACCGGCCGTTGTGTCGTTCCGTCGGGGATGGTGTCCTTGCCGCTCAGAAGCGCCGTCGGCAGGCCGAACTTGCGTTCCAGTTCGTCGCGCCACTGTTCGACCAGACCGGCCGGGGTGATCACCAGCGTCCGGTCGGCCAGACCTCGCAGCCGCAGTTCGGCGGCGACCAGTCCGGCTTCGATGGTCTTGCCCAGTCCGACCTCGTCAGCGAGGATCGCCCGTCCGCGCATCCTGCGCAGCACGGTGGCGGCGGTCTCCCGCTGATAGTCGAACGGCTCGAACGTCAGCTGCGGCAACGACAACAGGGTGTCGAACCCGGGGCGGCGCAGCACCGCGACCGCCTGGTCGACGAGCGCGGAAACCGCCGGATCGACGGCTGGCGCGGAGGACAGCCGGCCCAACAGGACCAGCAGCGGTTCGGACAGCGTCAGCTGACCCGATCCCGTGGTCACATCGGAACCGGAGGCGGACACTTCGATCATGATGTCCTGGTGGTTCGGTCACGCATCAACATCGTCCCCACAATAGCGGGAACGCATACGGCCCCGGTCGACCCTACTGTGGCGAGTCCGTAACGTCCGATGCGTTCAGGACTCAGTCAGTCCTGCGCGTCGGTGGACTCGATGATCTCCCGGGCGCGTTCCGGGAAGGGAGCATCGATCTCGATCGCGACCTTCTGGAACGCACGGTGGCCGGGTAGCCGGTCGAGGCACTCGCGCATGAGCTTGCGAGCGCGATCGAGATCACCGCGCTGACGAGCCAGTTGCGCTTGGAGGAAAGTCAGCTCCGGCCCACCGAGAGCGCGGTGCCGGCTGATCTTGTCGAGCCGGTCATCGGCGTCATAGTCGGGCAACCGGTCCAGCAACAGGCCGTGCCACTCGGCCAGGTCTCCGGTCCGTTGATCGCGGTCGAAATTCTTTGTCCCGCCGGCTTTGTCGAGTGCGTCCAGGTAGCGGTCGGCGAAGGTGACCCACATGTCGGGGGCTTCGAGCTTGCGGGCCAGGAGGCTGGCAAGACTGGCCTCTTTTTGGGTGATCGAGCCCCAGCCGCCACGCGTCCAACCGTACTGGGACTCCCACCGGACAAGGTGGTTCGCGGCATGTGCCGAGAACCGGTCGAAGCCATAGGCGCGGCGCAGCCGGTCCCACAACTGCTCCACCGCGTCCGACACGACGAACCGCGCCGCCTCCATCGGATCGTCCGACCGGAAATAGTCGTAGCGGCGGGTTTCGCATGCGAGGTCGATGAGTAGCTCCAGCGCGGCGATCCCAAGGGCGGGGTCCTCGACGGCCAGAGCTCCCTGTGCCTCGCTGGCCAGGCGTCGGAAGGTGACACGCCACTGGCTTCGCTGCTTCGGCGCGACACGCCGGTCGCCACCGAAGTAAGCGCCAGCCCGCGCCAGAGTGACGAAATCGCGCACCTCCACCAGCACCGCGTCCGGGTCGACAACCGGGCGGCTGGCTCGTTTGGGCAGGCCGGGATCGACTTCGGCCTCGATACGCTCGCGCATCGTGGCATTGCCGCGCCAGTACAGGTTCCACAGTGCTTTCTTCAGGCGCTCCTCGTCGAGGGCAGCCAACTTGCCAAAGAACTCCTCGCGATTCATCCGCTTCATCGGCACGACGGTAGATGCTAGCGGGCGCGGAGCCGGCGACATCACCACCTGGTAGGCTTTACGCCCTTGATGAACGCGCAGAATCAGGCGAAACTTCGGTGCGAGATCGCCGCCGCCGGCAAGGCCGTTGTCGCCAGGAACGGCTACGTCAGTCCTGTCGACGCGTTGCTCGCCACCGGTTGGCTTCGTCCGGAGAAGGTCGAGGACTGGCGGCGTGGCCGCGTGCCGTACCTGGAGTGCGTGGTGGTCGCCAGCCTGCCCAAGATCAGTATGGCAATGCGGACCTTCCGGAGTTGGGCCGAGAGCGAAGGCCTGCAACGCAGCGAGACCGTCTACGTGTCATGGACCAGGGATCGCCATCGCCTGCGGTTCTCCAAATCGGGTGACCCGAACATCGAGTGCGCCTACCGCACCCACTGGTTGCCGCCCAAGACGAACGGCACCCAGGCGACGATTGAGCCCGGCCGCACGTGAGCGGGTCCGGCAAGCACATGAGGGGACACATGACGGAGACAGCACGGGAGCGGTTGGCGCTGGTGTTCGCGGGTGCCGAGCCGGTTGGGTCCTTCAGTGCTCAGCTGCTGGCTCCGGCGCAAATGCTGGAGCTTGAGGTGTCCGGGGTCGGGCCGGTCCGGCTTCCGGTTCGTGCGCCGTTGGCGAAGAAGCTGATCGCGGTGGCGCGTCCGGCGAAGTTCGGTCGGGGTGAGCAGACCCTGACCGATACGGGCGTGCGCGATACCTGGGAACTGACTCCGGATCAGTTCACGCTCGGCGGGCCCGGCTGGACGGCGTTGCTGGACGGTGCGTTGAAGCATTTCCGTGACGAGCTCGGGCTCCCACGGAGGGCACGGCTGAGCGCTGAGCCGCACTCGATGTTGGTGTACGGCAAGGGGCAGTTCTTCCTCCCCCACCAGGACTCGGAGAAGCACGACGGGATGGTGGGCACGCTGGTTGTGTCACTGCCATCGGTGCACACCGGCGGGGAGCTGGTCATCGACCACGCCGGGGAGAGCAGAACCTACCGTGCGTCGAGGGATGACCTGACGCTCGTGGCGTTCTATTCCGACTGTCGTCACGAGGTTACGCCGGTGCGGTCCGGCTACCGGCTGACGTTCACGTTCAACCTGCTCGCCGATGCCGAGACTCCGGCGCCGGAGGCAGGTCCGGTTGCCGAGTTGGCGGACTGCCTGACCGAGCACTTCACCACACCGGCCACCCGGCGGTTCGGCGAGCGCGACCTCGACCCGCCGAACCGGCTGGTTTTCCTGCTCGACCACGAGTACACCCAGCGGGGCCTGGCCTGGCACCGGCTCAAGGGCGCCGACGCGGAGCGGGCCGCGCTGCTGCGATCCGCGGCCGAGCGGGCCGGGTGCGAGACGGTGCTGGCGCTCGCCGAGGTGAAGGAGACCTGGGACGTCGAAACCTCCGGCGTCTACGGGTGGGACGACTACTACGACGAGGACGACACGGATCCGGGCGACTATCAGCTCACGGACCTGATCGACGACGAGATCACCCTCGGCTGGTGGACCAACCCGGACGGCGGAGGCGAGTCGATCTCGCTGAGTATCCCCGAGCACGAGGTCTGCGCGACCACCCCGAGCAAAGCCCTGGAGCCCTACGAGTCCGAGTACGAGGGCTACATGGGTAACTACGGCAACACGCTGGACCGGTGGTACCGCCGGGCCGCGGTCGTCGCGTGGCCCCGGGACCGGGCGTTCGCGGCGCGTGCCGAGGCCGGATCGCGGCGGGCGCTGCTCGAGCTTCGGGATCGCATCGAATCCGGCGATCTGACGGGGGCCCGTGCCGAGGCGGAGTCGCTGGCCCCGTTCTGGCGCCGGACCGTGGCACAGGCGGGACTGCTCGACGCCGCGCTGGACGTGGCCGCTGGCCT
>CAJCJE010000389.1 GCA_903970565.1 Candidatus Melainabacteria bacterium
CGGCCGGCGCGATCAGCGCGACGAACGTGTGGTTGTCCACTGGCGGGATCCAGCGCAGGTTGAAGGCGAAGACCTTGAGCACGACAATGCCGATGACGAAGATCGGCACCGAGGTGAACAGGGCCGGCAGGAAGCTGAAGATGTCGCGGAGCCAGCCGAAGGGCGCGTAGCTGATCAGCAGCGCGACGAGAGCGGCGAAGCCGAGCCCGAAGACCAGGCCCAGCCCCGTGAGTTCAGCCGTGGGCGGCAAGTTGAGCGTGATCAGGCTCCAGACCGTGCCGCCGTTGGTGATCGAGTAGCCGAGGTGGCCGGTGAAGACTCCTCCAAGGTCACGGAAGTACTGCTCGATGAGCGGGCGGTTGACCCCGTAGTAGTCCAGGAGCGTCTTCGCTTCCTGCGGCGTGATCATGGAGTCCGGCGCCTTGATCTCATTCTCGATGGCGTTGCCTGGCAGCACGCTCAGGAGGATGAAGGACAGCGTGTACGCCGCCCAGAGGACCACCACCGCCTGAACTAGTCTCCTGATTACGTAACGTCGCATTCGTCTTCACCGGCTTTCGCTAATTGGCGCTCGTCATCAGCTCAGCCACGTGTCGTACAGCCAGGCACGGGCCGTCGACTCGGTCTCGAACCCGTGTACGGTCGACGCCAGGCCGAAGACCTGGGTCTCGTCGTACAGCGGGATGCTGTAGCCCTGCTGGTAGAGGTACACGCCGATCGCCTTGATCGCCGCCGCCCGGGCGGTGGGGTTGAAGATCGTGGCCTGGTTGTCGACCAGCTCGTTGAGTGTCTTGTCGGGGTCGGCCGGGTTCTGACCCAGTCCGTTGCCCCGTGTTGTGTCGTAGTCGACGCGCAGCACGTTCGGGTCGGCGGTCGAGGTCTGGCCCTGGCTGAAGGAGAACTTCTCGTTGCCGACACCGCCGGCCGCTTCGATGGCCTCGTACTCGTCGAGCGAGACGCTGTGGATCGACAGGCTGACTCCGACCTTCTGCCAGTCCGACTGCAGGACCTCGAGCACCGGCTCCGAGACCTGGTAGAACGGCGCGACCCAGATGTCGAAGTGCAGCTCCTGGCCGTTCTTGTAGCGGTAGCCGCCTGCGCCGACCTTCCAGCCGTCGGCGTTGAGCAGCTGCTCCGCCTTGCTGGAGTCGTAGGTCAGGTAGCTGCTCAGGTTCGGGGCGTCCGGCGTTCCCTTGACGAGCGGGCCGATCGGGATGCCGTAGTTCGGCGACAGGGCGACCTGGTTGATCTCCGTGCGGTTGGTCGCCGCCTGCAGCGCCAGCCGCACCTGCTTGTCGTCGGTGATCAGGCCCGGCTTGATCTGGACGGCGAGCGCGTTGGTCTCACCCTCCACCGGGAACGACTCCAGCTGGCCGCCGAAGGAGCTGACGGTCGCCTCGTCCGTCGGCGACAGGTTCCGGACGATCTGCGCCTGCCCTGACTGGAGGGCGCCGATGCGGGTGCTCTCCTCGGGAACGTATCTGAAGATGATCTCGCTCAGGTACGCCAGGCCGGTGTGAGCGGAGCCGGTCGGCCACGAGGTGTAGTGCGGGTTGCGCTTGAGGATGACCTCGTTGACCCCGTCGCCGCCCGCGTACTCGAACGGCCCGGTGCCGACCCAGTTCTGGATCTGGCTCTGGCCGGCCAGGTTCCGCTTGATGTAGGACTCCGCCAAGATCGAGGAGGCCCGGTAGTTCGACAGCACCTGCAGGAAGCCGGCGTCCGGCACGCTGAGCTTGATCTGGAAGGTCAGCGGGTTGATGACCGTGGTGCCCGCGTAGCCGTTCCAGAACTGGTCGACCGGGATGCCGAGGGCCTTGTCGCCGTAGCCGTGCTGGTCGAAGTTGTCCTTGACGACCTGCGCGGTCAGCGCGGTGCCGTCGGTGAACTTGATGTTCGGCTTCAGGTGGAACGTGTAGACTAGGTGGTTGGGGCTGATCGACCATGACGCGGCGAGCCAGGGCTCCAGCTTGCCGGTCTTCGGGTCTTGCCAAAGCAGACGCTCGCCGATGTTGTCGGCCACGTTGCTGACCGACCACAGCGAGTCGGTGGTCACCCAGTCCTGGTACTGGACCGGGTCGTAGAACGTGAGCGTGCCGCCGTACCGCGAGCTGCCGGCGGCGGCCGACCCGGATGAAGTCTGGGCACTGCCGCCGCCGGAGCTGCACGCCGCCGCGAGCAGGGCGGTGGCGGCGATCGCGCTCAGCGCGAGCGCTGGTCGGCGCATTCGGATCTTGGTCATGGCCTTAGCGGCCTTTCTTTGAGAGGCAGGCTCCCGGCCACCATGAGCGGCCCAGCCGGGCAAATATTTCCTACTTTTTCGACCATTTTTATAGGATATATTTCCTATTATGTCTACCGTTTTTATAGGAGTTTGGCTAGGACTTAATCTTCCTCGCCGTCGGGCGCCGAGAGGCGAGATTGCCGCACCGGGCCTGCTCGTCAGGCCGGCGTCGTCAGTACAAGATTGATGGCGCCCGTCAGCCGGATCAATGAAGTCCTGCTACAGCGTTCGTGAAGCCAGGCTCGCCGGCGGCACGGCGCGGTGGGCCGCCGATCGCCGCGCCGCAGAGATCGTCAGGCCACGGGCTGGAGACGGGGAACGGGGAGGCCGAGGCGGTCGCGCAGCGTGCCCGCCGGGTAGTCGCGGTGAAACAGGCCGCGGTCTTTGAGGATCGGGACCACGAGGCGCGCGAAGCGCTCCAGGTCGACGCGCGTATCGGCGAACATCACGGTGAACCCGTCGGCGGCGCCCTGACGCCACCAGGACTCGAGGTCGTCGGCCACCTGCTCCGGCGACCCGACGAGCAGCCGGTGCACGCCGATGCCGGCTGTGTGGGCGACGAGGTCGCGTAGCGTGCGCGGGCCTTCGGCCAGCACGGCCCGGGTGTTGTTGTAGCCGCCGATCGAGAACGCCGCCAGGTTGGGCTGGTCCGGCAGGTCCTCGAGCCGGATGACGTCGTCGGGCCCCAGGAAGTCAGCCGGCAGGCCGAGTGACACCAGGGTCGCGGCCACCAGCCGCTCGACCGGGGGCAGCGTCGCGTTGAGCTCGCCGTGGCGGCGCCGGGCGTCCTCGGCGTCGGTCCCAACGAGGACGATCAGGCCGAGTGAGTACTTGATGGCGTCGGGATCGCGGCCGTAGGCGGCGGCGCGGGCCCGGACGTCGTCGCGCGACGCCCTGGCCTTGGCCACGGTGTGACCGGCCGCGAACACCACGTCGGCGTACTTCGCGGCGAGGTCGAGGCCGGCCGGCGACTCCCCCGCCTGCGCGATCACTGGGCGGACCTGCGGAGAGGCCGGAACCGGCAGGGGGCCGGCCACGTCGAAGAACTCGCCGTGGTGGTCGATGGCGTGAATGCGGCCCGGGTCGCCGAACTGCCCGGTGGCCTTGTCGGCGATGAGCGCATTCGGCTCCCACGCCTCCCAAAGGCGCGTGATGACGTCCAGGAACTCGTGGGCGCGGCGGTAGCGGGCATCCCGGTCGGGGTGCGCGGACAGGCCGAAGTTCGCCGCGGCGGCGGGGTTGCCTGTCGTCACGACGTTCAGCGCCGCGCGTCCCCGGCTCAGGTGGTCGAGGGTCTGGAACCGGCGGGCCAGGCTGTACGGGACCTCGTAGGTGGTGGAGATCGTCGGCAGCAAGCCAATCCGCCGCGTTGCCCCGGCGAGGACCGAGACCAGGGTGAAACCATCCAGACCGCCCGAGGTCCCGGTGGCGATCTCCGGGCCGAGCGCGGGGCTGTCGCCCTGGAAGATAGCGTCGATGCTGGCCTCCTCCGCGAGCCGGGCCAGCCGCACGTAGTAGTCGACGTCCAGGTAGGCGCCGGGGTCTGCCTCGGGCCGGCGCCAGGCGCCGCGGTAGTGCCCGGGAGACATCAGAGAGAAGGTGAGGTGAAACTGCTTGCTGCTCACGGGTCACTCCTAGTGG
>CAJCJE010000390.1 GCA_903970565.1 Candidatus Melainabacteria bacterium
CGACCGCGAGCCTGCTCGGCATCACGGTGGACACCAACTACAGCGAGGGCCAGGAAACCGCACTGGCACAGGAGATCGCCGGCCTGTCCGGGACCACGCTGGTGGCCTGGCAGCACGAGGCCATCCCGGACATCGTGGCCGCGCTCGGCGCGGTGACACCCACGCCGCCGACCAGTTGGCCGGACGATCGGTTCGACCTGGTGTGGACCTGCACCCGCGTGTCCGGTGGCTGGGAGTTCGCGCAGGTGCCGCAACTGCTGTTGGCGGGCGACAGCGCGGACCCGATTTCCTGACCACTGTCGGCTTTCCGCCGAGCGGTACACCTCCCGGCTTCGGGAAGGTGTGCCGCTCGGCTGTTGTCCGGGTCGTCGGCCGCACGCGGATCAGGCCGCCTCGTCCGGCTTCATCACCGTGTCGAGGAAGTTCCCGATGGCGCCCATCGTGGCGCCCAACTGTTCGATCTGCGGGAAGTGCCCCGCGTCCGCGATGGGCGCGAAGTGGCCGTTGGGGAACGATTCGGCGTAGCCCCGGCCATAGGTCACGGTCGCCACGCCGTCCTGCTCGCCCCAGATGACCAGCACCGGCACGGTGACGCGGTGCAGCCGGCCCCGCAGCTTCGGGTCGTGCGTGAACGCATCCCCCGCGTACGTCGCCAACGTCTTCTGGTTGGCGGCCATCCCGGTCCGCTGCTCGGCACTGAACGACGCGAAGTCGGGACGAAAGGCCGCGTTGGCAAAGGACAGCGTGCCGATCTCGGCCGGCGCGACGGTGCGGGTGTCGAGCGCCCCGCGCCGCCGTGCAGGAGCAGCACCGCCTGACCGTCGGAGTTGACGCCGTACTCGCCGATGGTGACGGACAGGCCGTTGGCCAGGTCAACGGTCCGGGTCGTGCTGGTGGTGCCGGTGGAGGCGGTCATGATGTGAATCCCTTCGCAAGAGTTGACTCTCATGACTATAGACACTTCCCGCGAACTCATGCACGTTCTCTCTCATGAAGAGATTTGGATCGCAGACGATGCCGTGGTGGCTCCCGCGCAGCCTGGACACCACCACCGCGATCCATGAAGATCCTCCTATGACCTCCTCCGCGGCACCCGGTGGGACGACCGAGCAGGCGACGACGCCGTTCGGTCTCCTCTGGGCGATCAAGACCAGCTTCGTCAACTACGTGGGACGGATGTCCGACGGCCAGGCCTACATCAGCGCCGGCGCCTCGGCGAACGACCGCAACGAGATCTTCTTCCCGATGGAGGACGAACCGCCCTCGGACGCACCCGACGACGCCGATCAGGCGGTCGCCTTCCGGGGCGATGTCCGGTTCAGCGGGCACTTCGGGCTTCTGTTCGTGCAGGTCGCCCAGCCCCGGCTGTTCGTGCGCGGCAACGAGGGCGAGCTGACGGTGGTGGACCCGGCGTCGAAGGACGGCGCACGGTTGCGCCTGGTCACCTTCACCGTCGCCGGCCCGGTCATCGAGAACGGACACGAGCGCTGGGACGCCACCGAGGTACGGCTGGCCGCCGAGGGCGTCGAGACCTTCGGCGACGTGTACCAGGCGGGCGAGCCGTTCGAGCCCTTCACGATCACGTTGCCCGGCAAGGAAGACAAGCCCGAGTAACGCGGCCGGCGATCGCTCCTCGATCCGGCCGTCGCGCTGCCACATGACCCCGCCCACCGCCGGGCGACAGAGCAGCCCGCGCGCGTTCGCCAACCCGCCGCAGCACAGAATTTCCTGCCACGCCAACAATTGCAGACCGGCGAACTGTTCCGCGACCGCGCCGGCTCGACAATAATCACAGTCAAACTGTACAGTTTGACTGTGATGAAGACGAGCGTGGAGGTGCTGGCCATGACGGTGCGACTGAGGAAGTTCGGACACGCCTGCGTCCGGTTGGAGGAGGACGATCGCCGACTGGTCATCGATCCGGGCGGCCTGACCGGCGCGAGCGCGCTGGACGCCGCCGGCGCCGTGCTGGTGACGCACGAGCACTTCGACCACTTTTCCGAGCAGCGCCTGTGGGCCGCCGCCGAAGCCAACCCGAACCTGGAGATCTGGACGAACTCGGTCGTCGCCGACGCGCTCGGTGGCCTCGGCGGCCGGGTGCACGTGGTGGAGGACGGTGACACCGTCGAGGCCGCCGGTTTCGAGGTCCGGGTCCACGGCACCTGGCACGAGGTCATCCACCCGGAACTTCCCCGCATCCGCAACATCGGGTTCCTGGTGGCCGGCCTGGTGTTCCATCCCGGTGACGCGCTGACGGTGCCCGACACGGTGGTGGACACCCTCCTGCTGCCGGTCCACGGGCCCTGGTCGACAACAGGTCAGCTCGTGGACTACGTCCGCGAGGTGGGGCCCGAGCGCGCGGTAGCCATTCACGACGGCGCGCTCAACGACACCGGCGTGGCCATGATCGGCGGCCTGCTCGGAGACAGCGGTCCCGGTACCGGCGCCTCCTATACGCGGCTGAGCGAGGCGAAGCCGTGGATGTGCGGTGACCCGGCCATGCGCCACCCCGCGGGAGGGCGGCGGCCAGGATCGACGGTCCCGCGCCACTGGTCAGGACGGCCGGCCCAACGGTCAACGGGCACGGAACGGAGGAGGAGCGGAGATGTCGCGCCGACCGTTCATATCGGAATCGGTTGCCGAGGGCATTCCGATTCGGTGAACGGCGCGCGGTCATTTCCGGCCGTTGGTCACCGGATCGGCGTCGTCGGTCAGGGCATCGCGGGGGCCGGAATCCTGTTGTCGAACAACATGCCCGTTGTCGGCGGTGGCCGGATTCGCCACGCTCAGTGAGCTGAGATGGTTGGGCGCGAAGACGATGATGCCGGCTCCGATCAGGCAGACCAGGGCACCGGTGACGTCGCAGCGATCCGGCCGGAAGCCGTCGAACAG
>CAJCJE010000391.1 GCA_903970565.1 Candidatus Melainabacteria bacterium
CTCCAGCGCCTCCGCCAGCGAGCCGACCGCCCTGGCACCGAACTCGCCGGCCAGCGCCTCGGCGCGATCGTCGGTGGAGTAGACCCGGACACCCGCCCCGGTTCCCAGCCACGCGGCCAGGTGCAGGCGCGCGATCAGTCCCGCGCCGATGAGTGCGATCTCAAGCTGTCGCATGGCATCCCCAGCCCTTCCCTCGTGCTGTTGGCGATGTTCCGCGACGGCACCTCCCACAACGACCACAGGCTATGGAGTGCCGCTGTGGACTGCCTGCCGGGACAGTCACTTTTTTTCCGGCAGGCAGGTCCTGATCAGCTTCACCCACGCGGCTCATGAGAGGCCATTACTCACGTGGGTAGTCTCAGCCGGGCACCGGAGGTGGGACGCGGCCAGGTCAGCGCAGCAGGGTGAGGCCGGCGCAGGCGACGCGGTGGAAGGTGCTCAACTGCGCGATGAGCGATTCGACGTCCTGCTCCTGGCCGGGGTCGTGGTCGTGCAGCCAGTCGACGATGAGTTCGAACATGCCGCCGATGACCCCGACCGCGATCGGCCGCAGACCTCCCTCGGGCACGCCGGCATCGACGACCTCGTACTGCCGCCACACGGTTTCCAGGAATGCCGCCGCCCATCGGCGGTTGGCGCGACGCTGGGTCTCCACCGTCGCCGAGATGGCCGGGGACTGGCCGAAGACCACCTTGGCCACTCGCGGGTCGCGCACCAGGCTGCGGGCGAAGGTGTCGATGAGCCGTTCCATCCCGCCCGGCTCGTTGCCGGGCTCGGCCCGCACCGCCTGCTGCATCCGGGCTTCCAGGTCGGCCGCGAGGTTGCCGAACAGCGCGAGATAGCAGGCTTCCTTGCTGTCGAACAGCTCGTAGAAGCTCTTGGTGCCGACGTAGGCGGTCTGGCAGATCTCCTCGATGGAGACGTTCGGATATCCCTTGTCGCCGAACAGGGTCAGCGCCGAGGTGATCAGGTCGGCGCGCCGTTGGGCCCGGCGCTGCTGGGCGTCCAGACCGCGAACCCGGCGTCCGGCCGCGCCGGGTTGCTGCTCGTGCTGGCCGGCGGCGGGAGTGCGGGTCATGGCACGCATGGTACGGACCACGCAGCGGAAGGAGCGCTGATCGCACTAGTGAAAAGATCTCTTGTTCTTAACATGATGCCGTGCTGTACTGGCTCTCGCCAGCCCATCTGGTGACCCAGGTCATAGTTGCCCTGCACAGGAGGTCCGATGCGCACCCTTCTCGGCCGAATCGCCCTACCCGTTCTGCTCACGATCGGGCTGCTCGCGGCCGGCACCGGCGCGGCATCGGCCGCGCCACCCTCGTCCGGGGTGAACGACTGGGCCTGCGTGCCCAGCGCGGCACATCCCGAACCGGTGGTGCTCGTGCACGGCCTCGGCGCGAACGCGGCGATCAACTTCATCACCCTCGCCCCGGCCCTGGCGCAGCAGGGTTACTGCGTGTTCGCGCAGACCTACGGCACCGGCATCCTGGGGCCGACGGTCGGCGGCCTGGCCCCGATGGAGAACAGCGCGGCGCAACTGAGCGCCTTCGTCGACACGGTGCGCTCCGCGACCGGCGCGGCCAAGGTCGACATCGTCGGGCACTCGGAAGGTTCCACGGTGCCGGCGTACTACCTGACGTTCCTCGGCGGCGCGGCCAAGATCGCGCACTTCGTCGGGTTCGGCGCGAACTACCACGGCACCACGCTGCTCGGCCTGGCCAGCCTCGCCAACGCACTGCACCTCGGCCCGCTGCTGACCGGCATCGGCTGCGCCGCCTGCACCGAATACCTGCCCGGCTCGGCGTTCCTGACCAGACTCGACGCCGGTGGGGTGGCCGTGCCCGGCCCCACCTACACCAACATCGTCTCCCGCGACGACGAGGTCGTCACGCCGTACACCAGCGGGATCATCGACGCGCCCAACTCCACCAACATCGTCATCCAGGACGTGTGCCCGGCCGACGCCACCGGTCACCTCGGCCAGGCCATCGACCCGAACGTCGCGGCCCTGGTCGACAACGCCCTCGACCCCGCCCACGCGCGACCGCTGGACTGCCAGCCGTTCGACGACCTCGGTCTCTGACGCGGCAACCGGTTGGCGGGGCGGGATTCCTCGCGGGGCGGGGACTCACAGACCGATCGAGGACTCCGCTCGGTCGGCGTCCCGCCAGCCGGGCAGCGCGGAACCCGGCGCCCAGGTGGCATGGGTGCCGCTGGAGATCCGCTCGGGCAGCCGCAGGGTGCAGACCGGGCCGTCGCCGACCCCGGCCGCCTCGAACACCAGGCAGTAGGAGGCGTCGTCGGGCATACTCGTGGTCAGCGTGACCAGATAGCCGTCGTCCTCACCGGTCCCACCGGCCCTCGGCGCCACGGCGACCTCGCTGCCGTACACGCCCTCGCCGAAACCGAATCGCTCCTCGGCCCCGGTGCGCAGGTCATGTTTGACCAGGCCGTCGAACAGGAACCAGCCCGGTTTGCCCGTTGCCGCGTAGACATACCGGTGCGGACGGGCGAGCACCGCCGGGTTGATCACGCCGAACTCGGTGATCGACTCGGTCAGCCGCTCCTCCCGCACCTGCCCGGTGACCAGGTTCAGCCGCCAGCGGTGCAGCCGGGTCTGCATCCGGTCCAGGGCCAGGAAACGGAACGCGCGGGCCCAGGTATCACCCATGCCGTTGTCGGCGGGTTCCGGATCGTCCTGGAAGAAACCGTCCAGCACGATCTCGTGGCCGTCCTCGTAGGCGTTGACCCAGTGCAGTACATACGTCGACGCCGCCTCGAACCAGCGGATCGAGGCGCTGTCGCCGCGACGCGGCAGAACCCCGATGCGCAGCGGCAGGTCCCGGTGGAACCTGGCCGCGTACTTGCCCTGCGAGATCAGCTCGGGGTCCCAGAACATCGGGCAGTCGTTGAGGATGGCGTAGTTCTCGGTGAACGCCATGTCGTGCGGCAGCCGAGGGCCGGGCAGTTCGACATCCACGTAGTGCACCAGCTTGTCGGCCGAGTCGACGACGCCGTAGTGCAGGTAGGGCGCCTCGGTGCCGTAGTTGAAGAACAACAGCTCGCCGGTCGCGTCGTCCACCTTCGGATGCGCGGAAACACCCCACCCGGTCGGGAAGTCACCGCCCCACCCGGCCTTGCCAAGGGTCTGTGCCGAGAGTGGATCGACCTGGTAGAGGTCGCCGCACTGGTAGAAACTGGTCAACGCCCGACCGCCGTGCACGATCACGTCGGTGCTGGAGGCGTCCTTCATCCGGCCACGCGCTCCCCAGCCGTCCTGGCGGATCGCCGAACTCGGCCGCTCGGCCAGGCCGGCCCACAGCGGAGCGCCGGCCTCCTGCTCGGCGAGGAACCCGTCGGTGCGGACGAAACGGTTGCGGTAGAACGCGGTGCCGTCCCGGAAGCCGACCACGTGCACCATCGCGTCTCCGTCGAAGGGATGGTAGTTGCGCAGCGCCGGATGCACCGGGTTCTCGGTGTTGCGCAGGTACACGCCGTCGAGGTCGGCCGGGATCTGGCCGCTGACCACCTCAAGGTCCTCCGCCCGCCACTCGGTGTGCTGCGGACGCCAGGGGCCGGTCCGGTACGGGTGGTCGTCATCGGTGGGCAGCGTGGCCAGCATCCGGCCGACGATCTCCACGTCCACTGCTGAACTCCTTGCTGGGTAGGGACAACGGGCATTCGCGACCGGTGCGGGTCAGGAATCCGGCGCGGCGCCGACCACGAAGCTGACCGTGGTGGTGGTACTGCCGCCGATGTTGAGGGTGGCGAAGCGGCGGGCGCCGGGCACCTGGTACTCGCCGGCCCGGTCGGTCACCTGCCGACTGGCGTCCAACAGCATCCGCACCCCGGTCGCGCCGACCGGATGGCCGCCGCCGATCAGGCCACCACTCGGATTGACCGGCAACCGGCCGCCGATCTCCAGATCCCCGTTCTCGATGGCCTTCCAGCTCTCCCCCGGCCCGGTCAGCCCGATGTGGTCGATCGCCAGGTACTCCGAGGGCGTGAAACAGTCGTGCGTCTCAAGACCGTGCACTCCGTCAAGATCGGTACCGGCACGATCGAAGGCCTGCCGCACCGCCTGCCGAACGTGCGGCAGGACGTAGGGGTCCTCGGCGCTGCGCGCCAGTTTCTGCGCCAGACCGAGACCGGCGGTGGTGTGCCCCCAGCCCTCGATCCGGGCCGGCCGACGAGCCGACAGGTGCGGATGCGCGCGCAGATAGCCGTCGGAGACCAGCACGACACCGGCCCCGCCGTCGGTCACCTGGCTACAGTCGTAGCGCCGCAACCTGCCGTCCACCACCGGATTGTCCGCGTCCTCCAGCGTGGCCAGGTCGCCGACGTGCCAGCCACGGGTCTGGGCGTTCGGATTGCGCTTGGCATTGGCGAAGTTCAGCTGCGCGATGGCTCGCAGATGCGTCTCGTCGAGGCCGTAGCGCCGGTCGTACTCGGCGGCCACCAACTCGAACATGCGCGGCCAGACGAACCGGACCTGCTCGGCCTCGTGCCCGACCCAGGCCGCCGCGCCCAGGTTCACCGCCGCCTGCTCGCCGCTGACCGTCTTCTCCAGCTCCGCGCCGATGACCAGCGCGCAGTCGTAGTTGCCGGCCCGCAGGTCGGCCACGGCCGCCAGGACCGCGACGCTGCCGGACGCGCAGG
The DNA here is from genome assembly GCA_903970565.1 of Candidatus Melainabacteria bacterium. GTDB lineage: Bacteria > Actinomycetota > Actinomycetes > Mycobacteriales > Pseudonocardiaceae > CAJCJE01. Next base: position 4,660 of record CAJCJE010000391.1, read on the forward strand.
CGGCCTCGTGCCGGGAGGCCGGACGCCCCCACAAGGCCGGTTCGACCGTCGCCGGCATCGCACCGAGCTGGCCCTGACCGGTGAACAGCTGGCCGAAGGCGTTGCCGACATGCACCACGTCGATCTCGGTGGCCGGTACCGCGGCGTCGGCCAGCGTGCCGGCGACCAGTTCGGCGACCAGGTCCGCGAAGTCGGCTCCTTCACGGTTGAGGTTGCGGGCGAAGTCGGACTGATAGCCGCCCAACACCCAGACGTCACTCGCGGCCATGCCATCCTCCCGCCCGGACGACGCCACCATGCGCCGCCCCACCAGACCAGGTTCTCACAGCCGGCGCCCGACCGGGCCCGCTCGACCGATCGCGTTCGCTGACCAATCCGGCACGACCACCGGTACGAATTACCGTGCTGTTCGTCGCCGCTTGTTCGTGGCTCTGTTCGGGGCCTTGTTCGGGGCCTTGTTCGGGCCTGCCGATTTTTCTCCGGTCGAGAGGATCGAACGTGGACACCATCAGCTTCACCAGTCACGGCGCGCGCTGCCAGGCCTGGCACCTGACCGCCCGCGACGACCGGCTCGGCACGGCCGCCGGTCGGCCGTGCGTGGTGATGGCGCACGGTTTCGGTGCCACCCGCGACGCCGGCCTGCTGCCCTTCGCCGAACGTTTCGCCGACAACGGCACGGAGGTGCTCGTCTTCGACTACCGCGGCTACGGCACCTCCGAGGGCCGCCCCCGCCAGCACGTCTCGCATCTGCGGCATCGGCAGGACTACCACGCGGCCATCGCCACCGCCCGCCGGTTGCCCGGCGTCGACCCCGCTCGGATCGTCGTCTGGGGCAGTTCCTACTCCGGCGGCCACGTACTCCCGGTCGCGGTGGCCGACGGCCGGGTGGCCGGGGTGATCTCGCAGGGCGCGGCGATGGACGGCTTCGCCGCGCTGCTGTGTATCGGCCGGTATGCCGGCATCGGCCAACTGCTGCGGCTGACCGGACACGGTCTTCGCGACCTCGGCCACGCCCTGCTCGGTCGCGCGCCGCACCTCATCCCGGTGGTCGGGCCGCCCGGCTCGCTGGCCGCGATCACCGCTGAGGGTGCCGAAGCCGGATACCAGACCATCATGGGCCCGACCTTCCGCAACGAGATGTGCGCGCGCGGCGTACTGGCCATCGCGGCGAACCGACCGGTGCGCGCGGCCGGCAAACTACGCGCGCCGATCCTGTTCGTCATCGCCGAACGGGACAACATCGCACCGCCCGGCTCGGTACGCGCGGCCGCCAGGAAGGCCGGCCGGCACGCCGAGACCCACACCTTCGCCTGCGGTCACTTCGACATCTACCAGGGCGAGACCTTCGACCGGTCGGCGGCGCTCCAGGTCCAGTTCCTGAATCGGATTCTGGCCACGGCACGAACCGGAGGATGATGTGCGCGAACCCCTGATCCCGCCGATTCACCGACCGCCGCGCTCGGCTCCAGGTGCGGCCGACAGCTGTCAGCGGGCGGGTTCGTGGAGTTCGATGGAGTTGCCGGAGGGGTCGGCCAGGAAAGCCTGCCTGGCCGCGCCGACCCCGACCGCGTCGCTCACGCTCACCCCGGCCGCGCGCAGTTCCACCGTGGTCGCGTCGAGGTCCTCGACCAGGATCGCGAAGTGTTGTCCGCACGCGGCGGGCGGCTGGGCCTGGATCAGGTGCAGTTGCTGGCCGCCGACGTCCAGCCAGGCACCGTCACCGATGTCGGCCGGCCGGTCGCCGCGCTGGGTCAGCCCGAGCTTGTCGAGGTAGAAGGCCAGCGCCTCCGGCACGTCGAGCACCGAGATCGAGACGTGATGCACGGCCAGTGGTTTCATCGGCCAGCCTCCTTGTCGATTTGCGGTTGGCGGCCCGGCTTCTTCGAATCTGCCACCTTCTCCAGCCTAACCGGCGTATCGACCGGTGGCCGTGCCCGAAAGGGGGCCCGGATGAGATGCTGGCGCTATGGCACGGACCCTACGTCTGACCGGTGACCCGGCCGCCGACGCGCTGCTGTCCACCGACCGCTTCGCGCTGCTCACCGGGATGCTGCTGGACCAGCAGATGGCGATGGACATCGCGTTCATCGGGCCGAGGAAGATCGCCGACCGGATGGACGGCTTCGACGTCCACCGGATCGCCCAGAGCGATCTACAGGAGTTCGTCGAACTGTGCGTGACCAAACCGGCCATCCACCGCTACGGCGGCGCAATGGGCCGACGGGTCCACGAACTCGCCCAGTTCATCGTGTCCCGCTACGCCGGCCGAACCGACCGGATCTGGAAGACCGGCAAACCGGACGGCACCGAGGTGCTGCGGCGGCTGAAGGAACTACCGGGTTTCGGCGACCAGAAGTCGAGGATCTTCCTCGCTCTGCTCGGCAAGCAGCTGGGCGTGCGGCCGGAGGGTTGGCGGGAGGCGGCCGGTCCCTACGGGGAGGACGGCTCGCGCCGCTCGATCGCCGATGTCACCGGCCCGGAGTCGCTACAGGAGGTCCGCGCGTTCAAGAAGGCCGCGAAGCTGGCCAATGCGGCCTCCGCGACGTAGCCCTCCACCGGCTGACGCAAGGCGGCAGGCGACTACGGCAAGCCCACATTCGTCGCTCCGTAGCCGACGCAACCAGGCTCGGCACCCTCCGGTAAGTCCGCACTTCAAAGCACAAAAGGGCTCTGGTATGGAGAGGTTTGCAGATTGTCTACATATGCAGATTACCTGTATCTTTAGCTCAGGCTCGCCGAGAATCTGTCCAAGACGACCATCAAGCTTTCATCCAAGAGATCTTCGACTCGGCCCCAGTGTGCGTTGACACCGTCGCTATAGGTCCAGGTCACGCTTTCCGTAGGACTCGATATTGCGATCTGCTCTGCGGTATCCCGCTCCTCATCACCGCTATCTTCTATTATCTCGGCAAAAATAGTCAGCGTAAGAACACCGGTCTCGCCATGTCCAACCTTTTGTATGAACACAAGGTAGCGCAGTCGTTGACCTAGCACGTCGAGGCGTAGCTGAGCCCACCATGAGCCATCGGATAGATTAGCGTAGAAGTCGACGCTTCGAGCGGTCTTGACCAGCTGACGTCTCCACCACCGCGATCTTGGATCACTAGGAGTGGCAGACCCGACAAACGCCTGAGCGCTTTCGTCGACCGTTTGGTAGCGCTCTTGAATTTTTTCGCCAAACGATCGCAGCCATACGACGGTGCGCTCATGAATATTCGCAGCAATCAACTCGATTTTCTCGCGACGCTCTTCCGCCCCCGTTTCGCCTCTCAAGTTCCGTAGGCGGTCAATGTGGGCATCGAGGACTGCCAGGGCGCCTCCACTGGAGACGCCGGCGAGTTCGGCGGCCGGGCGCTCCAACTCGCTCCGGAGCGCAACGATTTCCAGCTCAGCGAAGAAGCGGACAAGGGGACGGATATCCCCTTCGTTTGCTCGATCCAGGCACTGGATATATCTATCGCGTTCACGTCTATCGACTACCAAGGGCGCCAGATTAGCTGAAAGCAGGGCGAGTAGCGTCAATCCTCGAGCCACGCGCCCGTTACCATCCTCGAACGGGTGAATTCGAACAAAACGGTGATGTAGCCAGGCTGAACGAATGACTGGATGAATCTCTGAAATCTCAGAGTAGATCTGGACCAACTTTTCCATCTGGGGTTGGACCTGATCGGCTGGCGTGTACTCCAATGTGGAGCCATCCGGCCTGGTGACGTGGTTGGACTGCTCTTTCCACAAACCATGATGGAGTGTGGCCTCGAACTTGTGGCCAGTCGGTGCCGTCGCAGTATAAGTTGCCTGGGTTCTGGTCAATGCCACGTGTAGCTCCTTGACCAGATGCACTGAGAGTGGTCGGCCTTGCCTGGCAACCTCGCTCAAGAATTCAAGGGCGTCATACTGTGAGCGGATCACCTCAAGCACATCATCATCCAGCGGTCCGCTGCTGGCCCTGGCTACAGCCTCAGCCGTCAGTCCTTCGGCGACGAGAGCTTCCGTCACGCCCCAATCGACGTCGTAGAGTCGCTCGACAATGCCGGTTTCGATCGCGTGCCGCCGCAGTCCTCGCCGCCGAGCCTCCCGAAAAGACTCACTGTTCCGTGCGACTACCGTCTCCCAGGCACTCTTCAGTGAGTCAACAGAATCCAGTACGGACCGGATGTCACCATTGATGTGCGGGAGTGGCTCGACGTCCACCCATGAGAGATCAGGCATAGTCACTCATCCAGCATAGGTGCAGCCTGTGAGCAGCTGCCTATCGGATGAGCGGCTTCGATGTCCACCGGATCGCCGAGAGCGATCTACAGGCCGACAGGTCCACGAACTCGCCCAGTTCATCGTGTCCCGCTACGCCGGCCGGACCGACCGGATCTGGAAGACCGGCAGACCAGACGGCACAGAGGTGCGGACGACCGTGCCGGCGGCGTGGCGGCTCTTCACCGTTTCACCAACTGTCACGATCACCCGGCCGGCGCGCGCGGACCGCTGACGAGCGGCTTCGTCCCCGCCTCCGGTCGCATCGACGGCGCGGAACCGTATCCGCCAGTGAATGAGTCAACAGCCTGTCCGCTCTGTCAACCGTGGGCGAATGGGGATTGCCTGTTATATCTGGCGGGGAGCTGCCGTGGATTTTCGGGTGAGGAGAATTCGAATGCGGACGCACCGGAGATCAACCCTGTCAGCCATCGCCGTTGTCGTCGCCGTCGTGGCCACCCTCCTGGGCGGCGGCTGGGGGCCGGTCGGGGGCGCCACCGCGCACGCGGACACCACGACGGTCTGCTCGGTGTACTGCGACACCAGAGACCCGTCGTTGGCCAGGCAGGAAACCTTCCCGGTGCCCACTGTCAACCTCAACGGCCGACTGTTGGAACTGCACGTGGACGACGCGGACGGGATGGCCTGGGCCAGCGTGGACGACGGGGACGTCGGCGACTCGGTGTGGCTGGACCGGTCCTGGGACGGCGGCGGCACCTGGGACGGGATGCTGGGCGAGGCGTCCATTCCGCAGACGTGGACCGGCACCCGCACCCTGATGTACAACCTCTACGACCCGGTCAACCATCGGCGCGGCCTGTTGCGGGCCTGCGCCGACGCGGGTGCGGTCACCTGCACCGACTGGGCGCATGTGTTGGTGTGCAACACGTTCTGCGACCAGCAGAGCACGTCCAGCGCGAGCGGGGACAGTCAACCGGTCGCGCCGACCACCCTGTCCGGCCGGACGATCTCGCTGCACATGGACCCGGTGACCGGGCTGGCCTGGGGTGTCATCGCCAACGGCGCACCCGGCGACGAGGTGTGGCTGGACCGGTCCTGGAACGAGGGCGCGTCGTGGCCGGACGGTTCCTCGCTGGGCCGGTTGGCCATCCCGACTGGTGCCACCGGCACCAGCACGACGATGTTCAACACCACCGACCAGAAGGGCCTGCTCTACGGGGGCGCGGTGCGGGCCTGCGGGGTGGCGATCACCGGCGAGAACGGCAGTTGCACGGCCTGGGCCCGACCGGCGGAGGTCCGAACATCCGCGGCGGCCGACGCGCTGATGTACTCCTATGATCCGAACAACGCCTGGTGGCCGTCGAGTTGGTGGAACTCCGCCTCGACGCTGACGAGTCTGATCGACTACCTGCGGACCACCGGCAGCACCGCCTACGACTGGGTGGTCGCGCGGACCTTCGCGGTGAACGACGTCGCCTTCCCGGCCGGCGCGCGGGGGACCGATCCGATCCAGGGCAACTTCATCTCCGACGCGATCGACGACAGCCAGTGGTGGGCGCTGGCCTGGATCGACGCCTACGACCTGACCGGTGACTCGACCTACCTCAACGAGGCGGTCACCATCGCCAACTACGCCACCCAGTACTGGGATACGAGCACCTGCGGCGGCGGGGTGTGGTGGTCCACCGCGGAAACCTACAAGAACGCGATCACCAACGCCCTCTACATCCGGCTCACCGCCGCGCTGCACAACCGGATTCCCGGCGACACGCTGTGGCTGGGCCGGGCGCAGACGGCGTGGAACTGGTTCACCGGCAGCGGCATGATCAACTCTTCCGGTCTGGTCAACGACGGCCTGACATCCTCCTGTACCAACAACGGCCAGACGGTGTGGACCTACAACCAGGGAATGGTGATCGGCGCGGCGATGGAACTGTGGCGCGCCACCGGGAATTCCAGCGTGCTGTCCACCGCCGAGACACTGGCCGACGCGGCGCTGAACTCGCCGCTGGTGGTCTCCGGGATACTCACCGAGTCCTGCGACGCGCAGAACGCGACCTGCGACGACGACCAGAAACAGTTCAAGGGCATCTTCATCCGCTACCTCGCCGAACTGGCCAAGGCCACCGGGAATTCGACCTACGAGTCGTTCATCGCGACCCAGGCGAACACCATGTGGAGCGCGGACCGGGACTCCTTCAACCAGATCGGTGAACGCTGGTCGGGCGCGAATCCCGGTGCCGATCCGAACATCAGCGACTGGCGAACCCAGGCCAGCGCGCTGGACGCCCTCGACGCGGCCCAGTCGATCGGCCAGTCCGGATAGCCACGGCGTGACGCGCGGCGCGCGGCGCGTCCGGCGTGGACGCGCCGCATCACCACACTCCCTCATAAAAACGTTTCAACACAGTGATGTCACAACCGCACCCCGCGCAGGTCCACATTCGAAGGAGATCTGATGAGACGTGTTCTCTACGGCTTGCTGGCGTTAGCCACCGCCGCCGGCATCAGCGCGGCCACACCGCTGCTGGCAGCGGCGACGACCACGCCCGGCGCGACCGCGAGCACCATCCAGTCGGCGCCGGCGAACTCCACTCCGACCACGACGCCGTACTCGACCGCGCCCACCTCGGTGCCGACGAAACGGGCCTGCGCGCAGCCGCTGCGGCCGGGCGGCCCGGTGTGCCTTGCGTTGGTGCGCACCGACATCACCGCGGTACGGGCCGACGCGATCCGCCCGAACTCCACGCCCGGCGGCTACGCCCCGAGCGATCTGGACAGCGCCTACAACCTGCCCTCCACCAGCGCGGGTTCCGGCCAGACGGTCGCGGTCATCGAGAACGCCGACAACCCGAACCTCGAATCGGATCTCGGTGCCTACCGATCCCAGTACGGCCTGCCGGCCTGCACCACGGCCAACGGCTGCTTCGAGAAGGTCAACCAGGACGGCCAGCAGGGCAACTATCCGGCTGGTGACACCGGTTGGGGCCTGGAGGCGTCGCTGGACGTGGACATGGTCTCCGCGATCTGCCCGAACTGCCACATCATCGTCGTGGAGGCGGGCGACCTGAACGCGGCGCAGAACACCGCGGTGTCGTTGGGCGCGCACTACATCTCCAACAGCTGGGGTACCGGCGACGGTTCCGGCGACGCCGGCTGGGACGCCGACTACGATCACTCCGGTGTCGTCGACGTGGCCAGCACGGGGGACGGCGGCTACGGGACGAGTTTCCCGGCCACCTCCCAGTACGTCGTCGCCGCCGGTGGCACCTCCCTGGACCGAGACTCCGGCTCCAGCCGGGGTTGGTCGGAAACGGCGTGGTCCGGATCGGGTGCGGGCTGCTCCTCCTGGGAGACCAAACCGTCCTGGCAGACCGATTCCGGCTGCGGAAACCGGACGGTAGCGGATGTCTCGGCGGTCGCCGATCCCGGCACCGGGGTAGCGGTCTACGACACCTACGGCG
>CAJCJE010000392.1 GCA_903970565.1 Candidatus Melainabacteria bacterium
GACCGTGCTCAACGCGGCCGGCGCCGCCGTCGGGTCGGCCATCCGGCGCGCGCCGGAGAGCGCCTCGATCTCGGTGGCGTCGCCCAGGGCGGTGCCGGTGCCGTGACCCTCGAAGTAGGACACGGTCTCCACGCCGTAACCGGAGCGCGCGTAGGCGCGGTGGATGGCGAGTTGGTGGCCGGCGGCCTCGGGCCGGGTGATCCCGCCCTTGCCGTCGGAGGACACCCCCCAGCCGCTGATCGAGGCGTAGATGCGCTTGCCCTGGGCGATCGCGTCGGCCTCGCGCATCAGCACGAGCATCCCCGAGCCCTCACCGGGCCAGAACCCGTTGGAGTCGCGGTCGTAGACCTTCATCTCGCCGGTGGCCAGCGCGCCGGTCTTGGCGAAGCCGATCACCTCGAACGGGTCGATGGACAGGTCGACCCCGCCCGCGACGGCGACATCGAGATCGCGCAGGCACAGCGCGTTCGCCGCGGTCACCACCGACAGCAGGGAGGAGGAACACGCACCGTCCACGGTGAACCCGCCACCGGCGAGGTCGAAGTGGTTGCACACCCGCCCGGCGATCGTGTTGGCCAGGCCGCCGGCGAGGCTGTCCTCGTTGATCTCCGGGAACGGCGCCTTGTACTGGACCTCCAGATCGCGCAGCAGCTCCGCGGTCTGCTCGTCGGCCCAGCCCTGCCCGGCGAGCGCGGCGGCGACGGTGCGGCGCACGTAGGGCCAGCGCAGCCGCATGATGTTCGCGCGGGAGAATTCGCCGGTGAGGCTGTTGCCGATGATCACGCCCGTGCTGGACCTCGGCAGTCCCTCGCCCTCCGGGAAACCCGCGTCGGCAAGCGCCTGCGTGGCGACGTCCAGCGCCAGCCAGTGCGTCAGGTCGGTCGACCGGTAGGTGCTGCCGGCGATCTTGAACCGCACCCGGTCGAACTCGTAGTCGCGCAGGACGGCCGCTTTGCTCGCGTAGAATCGGTCCGGCGCCTTCGGGTCCGGCGAGAAGTAGTCCTCACGGTTCATCCGCTCGTCGGGCAGCGACCGAAACGCTCGCCGACCGGCAAGCACGTTCTCCCACAATTCCTCCGGTGTGCCGGCGTCCGGATAACGCAGGCCGATACCGACGATGGAAATCCGCTCACCCATGCCACCGCGCTCCCAATCGGTCGTGACGAAGCCGTACCTGGCTCCGGTCGTGCCTGCACGTTGGTCGTGCCCGGCAGGACGGTTCTTCGCGCCGCGCCGACGAATGTCACCGGTGGCGCTGCGGGAACCGAGAACTCCGCTGTCCCATCAAGCATGAACCCGAGGAGTTGAGCGGTCTTCTCACGCCCTGCCGCCTGCGCTCAACAAGTTCCGGCCGGTGCCGACACCGGAATCCGCGCGCCGAGCGCGCGGGCCGCGGCGAGGCCGGCCCAGCTGACCACCTCGACGAGATCCTTGGCCGATCCGTTGTGCTCGCGGAATTCGGCGATCACCGACGAGTCGACCTGGGTGGACGCGAACGCGGTCAGCAGCGCCAGCCGGGCGGTCGGCCGCTCGGCCAGTGGCAGGTCGTCCAGCAGGGGCACCACCCAGGCCGTGCTCAGGCCCAGTGGCGCGCCGTCCCAGCCGACGAGTTCGGAAAGCACCAGATGGCGCACGGACGCCGGTACGGCCGACACGGCGTCGATCGTGCCCGCCGCACGCGCGAACGCGGTGCACACCACCGGGTTGCCCCGCGCCCAGGCGAGGTCGACCGGGACCGATGCCTCGGGCAACAGCGACAGCGACTCGCCCGGCTCGACCCGACCGCTCGGCCGCAGGAATCGGCCGAGCACGCGACGCACCGTCGGGCGCGCCGAGTCGGGCACGCTCGCCGGCAGCGGCGAGGAACCGAGGAAGATGTTGACCATCCGGTTGAGATAGTGGAAGGCCACCGCGACGCCGACGAGTTCGGCCAGCTCCTCCGTTGTCCGGCCCGGTGGTGGTTCGGACTGCTCGCCCCGTGCCCAGGCGGCGAGGGCGGCCGAGTCCGGGTCGGTGATCTCGGTGCCCTCGGTGAGGGTCGCGGCGAGATCACCGTGGCCCAGCGATCCGAGCGTCATGCCGTGCACCTCGACGCAGTAGGGGCAGGTGTTCGCGCGGGACACCGAGGTCGCGACGACCTCCTTGGCCGCGCGGGTCGCCACGCCCTGGGCCACCAGGGACTCGCGCAGCATCACCCAGGCCGCGGCGAGTACCGCGGGCGCGGGCGAGTGCAGCGCGATCGGTGGGGCGAGCAGCCCGAACTCGCGTTCCAGTTGGCGGTAGACCGTGGCGACCTGGCCGGTCGCGTGTTTCGGGGCCACCGCGCTGAGGTGGTGGATGTCGTGCAGCGACCGGCGCAACGCCAGCCTGATGGGGGTTGCGGTCACGCCGGTCTCCTCGTGCTATCGCATTGTTGTTATCGCCCGGCCACGGTGACCGGAAGGTTGAGTACCCCGGCCCGGCCGCTGCGCGCGCCGTCGGGTGCGGGCGCGCCGTAGCTGACGTCGATGCCCCGCGCCCTGGCGGCCCTGATGATGCCGGGCACGGCGCGTTCGGCGAGCGCGGCGATGGTCATC
>CAJCJE010000393.1 GCA_903970565.1 Candidatus Melainabacteria bacterium
CACCGTGCGGCTGCGGCTGCTGGTGCTCGCCGAGGTACTCGGCCGGCTGCCGGCGACGCTGCTGGCCAGGGTCGCGATCGGCCGGCGGGCCACGGTGTCGCGGGCGGTGGTCTGGCGGACCTGGGCCGGCCGGAGCACGCAGCCAGTTGATCACATTGGGTGACGGTCGACCACGACGATGCGGGCGAACCGGGATAGGGCAGGCTTACCGGATGGTGGAGCAGGGGTGGAAGGAGCGCGACGTGCCGGAGGTGGCGAGGACGCCGCGGGTCTCGGTGGTCATCGTGAACTACCGGGGCGCCGAGCACACCATCACCTGCCTGCGCGCGCTGCGCGAGGACCTGGACTACCCTGCTGAGCAGCTCGAACTGATCTGCGTGGACAACGGTTCCGGCGGCGAGGACGTCAGCCGCATCCGGGCGGCCGAGCCGGCCGTGAAGGTCATCGAGGCCGGCCGCAATCTCGGTTTCGCCGCCGGCTGCAACCTCGGCGCGCGGTCGGCCACCGGCACGGTGGTGGCGCTGCTGAACAACGACGCGCGGCCGGAGCGCAACTGGGTGCGCGCCGCGGTCGAGGTGCTGCGGTCCGAGCCGACCGTGGCCGCGGTGGCCAGCAAGGTGCTCAGCTGGGACGGCGCGGACGCCGACTTCGTCGATGCCGGGCTGACCTGGTTCGGCATGGGCTACAAGCGACACGCGGGCACCCCGGTCGAGCAGCTGCGGCCGACCGATCACCTGGCCGCCAAGGACGTGCTGTTCGCGACGGGGTCGGCGATGTTCGTCCGGGCCGAGGTGTTCGCCGAACTCGGCGGTTTCGACGAGCGCTTCTTCATGTTCTACGAGGACGTCGACTTCGGCTGGCGGCTGAACCTGCGCGGCTGGCGGGTGCGCTACGAACCGGCGTCGATCACCTACCACCGCCACCACGCCGCGATGTCGGAGGCGGACGGCGAGGACCAGGCGCGCGAGCTGTACCTGTTGGAGCGCAACGCTTTGGCCAGCCTGTACAAGAACGTCTCCGACGGGACGCTGGCGAAGGTGCTGCCGGCGGCGCTGGCGCTGTCGGTGCGCAGGGCGACCGCGCGAGCCGGTCTCGACCCGACCCAGCTGGAGATCACCCGTCGGCCCGATGGGCCGGAGCCGACCGAGGTGAGTATTCCGCGCACCGCGCTGGCCGGCCTGCTGGCCATCGACCAGTTCGTCGAACTGCTACCCGACCTGGTCACCTCGCGCGCCGTCGAGCAGGCGGCGCGGGTGCGCACCGACGCGGACCTGGTTTCGTTGATGCGCAAGGCGATCGAGCCGGCGTATCCGCTGCCACGCTACCTCGCCGCGCACGAGATCCTGTTGAACGCCTTCGACATCGAGCAGGTGTACGGGCGGCCGAGGCGGGTGCTGGTGATCACCGGGGACGCGATCACCGAGCGGATGGCCGGTCCGGCTATCCGCGCCTGGCACATCGCCGACGTGCTCGCCGGCGAGCACGAGGTCCGGCTGGTCACCGTCAACCCGAACTGGCAGCAGCTCCAGGCGCCGTTCGCGCTGCACGGCAGCAGCCGCCGCGAACTGCCCGGCCACGTCGACTGGGCCGACATCGTCATCTTGCAGGGACATGCGCTGGAAATGCTGCCGGAGCTGAAGAAGGCCGGTTCCACCAAGCTGGTGGTCTGCGACATGTACGACCCGATGCACCTGGAACTGCTGGAGCAGGGCCGCGCCGCCACCGACGTGGAGCGCGACGAGGACCTGAAGGCCGTCACCAAGGTGCTCAACGCGCAGCTGGCACGCGGCGACTTCTTCCTGTGCGCCTCCGACCGGCAGCGGTACTTCTGGCTGGGTCACCTCGCCGGCATGGGCCGGCTGACCCCCTCGCTCTACGACGCCGACCCGACCTCCCGCTCGCTGCTGTCGGTGGTGCCCTTCGGGTTGTCCAACAAGCCGCCGGAGCGCACCGGGCCCGGCCTGCGGGCCAGTGTCGCCGGGGTGGGCGAGTCCGACCGGGTGGTGCTCTGGGCCGGCGGCATCTACAGCTGGTTCGACCCGCTGACCCTGATCCACGCGGTACGGGAGCTGAGTCACACTCGTCCGGACGCGCGGCTGGTGTTCCTCGGGATGCGCCACCCCAACCCCGAGGTGCCCGAGATGGACATCAGCGCGCGGACCAGGGCGCTGTCCGACCAGCTCGGGCTCACCGGCCGGCAGGTCTTCTTCAACGAGGGCTGGGTGCCCTACCAGCAGCGGCAGAACTGGTTGCTGGACGCCGACTGCGGGGTCACCACGCACGTCGAGCACGTGGAGACGACCTTCTCCTTCCGTACCAGGGTGTTGGACTACCTGTGGGCCGGGCTGCCGATCGTGACCAGCGACGGCGACTCCTTCGCCGACCTCGTCCGCCGGGAGAGCCTGGGCGTGGTGGTGCCCTCGGGCAGCGCGCAGGCACTGGCCTACGCGCTGGACCGGGTGCTCTACGACGCCGAGTTCGCGGCCGGTTGCCGGGAGCGGATCGCGCGGGTCCGCGAGGAGTTCACCTGGGAGCGCACGCTGGCCCCGCTGGTCGAGTACTGCCGCAACCCGCACCCGGCCGCCGACCGGCTGCCGGGGGCCGCTCCGCTGGTGCGCAAACCGGCGGTTCGCGGCGGCGCGCTGGTGCGCCGCGACGTCGACCTGTTCCGCAGCTATCTCAACGACGGGGGCCCGACCGAGGTGGCCCGCCGCGCACTGGGCCGGGTCCGCCGACTGGCCGGCGGGC
>CAJCJE010000394.1 GCA_903970565.1 Candidatus Melainabacteria bacterium
GGGTGGCGAACCCGCCGTCGCTCAGCGTCGAGTCGACCGCCCCGAGGAAGGCCTGCAACTGCGCCGCCGGCACGTTCCAGCGGCGCGGTGGCGCGATCAGCATCGGCTGGTCGCGCGCGGTGCCGAACATCGACTGGTACAGCAGCGCGGCAATGCCGTTCTCGGTGTCCAGCACCGACTGGCTGGCCGTGCTGGACGGAGCGCCGGCCACCGTGGAATGGTCCGCGCTGCCGTCCAGTCCGTTGGAAACCAGCTGGTCGACGGTGACCACGTGGGTGCTCGACGCGCTGTTCACTCCGTTCAGCGTCGCCACCCCGGAGGTGTCCGCCGGGTTGAGCGTGTCCGGGTCGACCAACACGGTGGTCTGGTTCAGCGGCTGGCCGAACCCGGCCAGATCGCCCAGGGTGTGCGAGTCGATGGCATTGCCCACCGGCCACAGCACTTTGTTCAGCTCCTGGACGGTGGCCGGTTTCAGATCCACCGCGATGGCCGACTCCTGGCTGATCGCCAGCTTCTCCAGGTCGACCGCGCCGGACCGGGACAGGGCGCCGAGGTCGGCGTCGGCGTAGGGCAGCGGCAGTACGCACCGGCCGTTGACCTGGGCCCGCAGCGCCGTCAGCCACTGGGTCGCCGCGTCGTTCCCGGAGCCGGCCACGGTGCCGCCGGTCGAGGTGCGCACCAGATACGGGTGGGTCATCGCGGTGACGGTGTCCAGCAGGTCCGGGTCGATCGCGTAACACAGCGCCGAGTTCACCGCGCTCGGCGCGTGATGCACCGCGTCGAGCAGGTTGGCCAACCGTCCGCCGGTGGCCAGCGAGGTGGCCAGGTGATCGTCGGAGAGCACCGGTTCGCCGGTACTGGTGGCCGAGAGCATGGTCGGTTCGGTGTCGACCAGCGGCCACAACACGGTCAGCGGGCGTGCCCTGCCCGGACTGCCCGCGCCGCCGCCGGGCACCGAGCGCACCGGCAACAGCACGCTGTCGGTGGCCAGCCGGGCCTGCCGCCCGTAGTCCGGGGTGCCGTCGATGTTGATCAGCAGCGGATAGACCCCGGCCTTGGTGATGGCCAGGCTGTTCGGTCCGGAGATCGGCACCGTCATGGCGACCGAGATGTGCTGGCCGGGCTGTAACTCGTCGGTCAGCCCGGTGAACGGGGTGCCGTTGTTGGGCGCGACCTCACCGGCCATCCCGTTGGTGATCGCCTGCTCGCTGTCGGCCGCCGCGCCGATGCGCAGCTGGCCGAGCAGATGGCTGATGGTCCGGTTGCTGACGTCGGTGATGGTCGCCGCCACCGTGATCGTGCCGGCCGTCGAGTCGACGACCTGTGGGGAGATCGAGTCGACGTCCAACCGCAACCATGGTTGACCGGCGCTGATCAACCCTGGCGCCCTCGGCTGGCTCGGCGCCTCGGCGACTGCCACCCCCGCGGGTACCAGCGGGCCGAACAACGCGACGGACGCCGCCGCGAATAACGCGACCGCGAGCTTTCTCACGCGGGCTCCGCTTCGTTGTTCTGAACTGTGTTGTTCGGGTTGTTGTTCGGGTTGTTGTTCGCGCTCGTCCGGTTCGGACCGGCCCGGTTCGCGGTTGCCTGCGTCGACGCCGACCGCTCGGGAGCCGCGCCGTCCGAAGCCGAGCCGTTCGTCCCGGTCTTGTTCGTCCCGGTTCCGTTCGATGTCGCCCCGTGGACGGCCTCGTCGGTGCCGTTGCCGACCCCGTCGGCCAGCAACCGGATCGCCCTGCGCACCAGCCGGCGCTCGTCCGCGTAGGCCAGCAACTCGTCCAACTCGCCGAGGGCGACCCAGGCCACCTCGGTCACCTCGACGTCCTCGTCGGAGAGTTCACCACCGGTGGCCTCCAACAGGAAATGATGCACCGTCTTGTGCACCCGCCGGTTCTCCACCACGAACCAGTAGTCGATCGAACCGAGTTCGGCCAGCACGACGCCGTCGATGCCGGTTTCCTCGTGTACTTCCCGGATCGCGGTCTGGCCGGCTGTCTCGCCGGCCTCGATGTGTCCTTTGGGCAGCGACCACAGCAGCGTGCCCCGGCGATCCAGCCGCCCGATCAGCGCGGCTTCCCGCCGTCGCATGTTCACCACCAGGCCACCGGCCGAGGTTTCCTCGACCGTGCGCAACCGCCTACCACGACGGCGGTTCCGCCGGGTCGGCTTGGCACCTCCGGACCGACTTGGCGACGGCGACATATGTGCAATGGTAATGCGATCAGGTCGAGACCAATGTCGGCGGTGGTACTCGCGTGACGACTCTCCGTATCCCCCATGACGGCCCGATATCCTGAGCGTCCTATGTCTGCATCCCTCATCCGGCTCGCGCCGGTCGCCGATGAACTGGCCGCGCGGTTCACCGCGGCCGGGCACACGCTGTACCTGGTCGGCGGCAGTGTCCGGGACGCGCTGCTCGGCCGGCACAGCCACGATCTCGACTTCACCACCGATGCCCGGCCGGAGCAGATCCTGGCCGCGCTCTCCGGTTGGGCGGATGCCATCTGGGAGACCGGAATCGCGTTCGGCACCGTTGGCGCGCGTAAGGGCGAGCACATCTGCGAGGTAACCACCTTCCGCGCGGATTCCTACGATCGGGTGAGTCGCAATCCCCAGGTCACCTTCGGTGATTCGATCGAGGCCGATCTGCTGCGCCGGGACTTCACCGTGAACGCGATGGCCGTCGAACTCGCCTCCGGTACCTTCGTCGACCCCTACGGCGGCATGGCGGCGCTGCACGAACAGCGGCTGGACACCCCGGCCACGCCGCAGGAGTCCTTTGCCGACGATCCGCTGCGGATGCTGCGCGCGGCGCGCTTCGCCAGCCAACTCGGCTTCCAGCCGGTGGAGCGGGTGGTGGCCGCGATGACCGGGATGGCCGAGCAGATCGAGCGGATCACCGCCGAGCGGGTGCAGGCCGAGCTGAGCAAGCTGATCACCGGCGAGTATCCCCGGCGCGGGATCGAGCTGCTGGTGGACACCGGCCTGGCCGATCGGGTGCTGCCCGAGGTCCCGGCGATGCGCCTGGAGATCGATGAGCATCACCAACACAAGGACGTGTATCAGCACTCCCTGGTTGTGCTCGAACAGGCCATCGACTCAGAACAGGCGGAGACTCCCGGCAAACCGGACCTGGTGCTGCGGCTGGCCGCGCTGCTGCACGACATCGGCAAGCCGA
>CAJCJE010000395.1 GCA_903970565.1 Candidatus Melainabacteria bacterium
GCGCCGCCGGCCCCGGCGCGTATCGCACCCTAACGTCGCCAGAACCGCCAGGACGCACCGCTGACCATCGACGCCGGGCCGCCTCGGTCCAAGGTCAGCGCCGCGCGACGCGTCTCCCACAGCGCCGCCTTCGTCAGGACGATGCGCTCAGCCAGTCGCGGATTGCGCTCCAGATTCGCCTTGAGGATCGCGAGGTACGCCGGAGCGAACTCCAGGGTGTGCACCCGGCCGCAGGGCCCGACGGCATCCGCGAGCCAGAGGGCGGTATCGCGAAGCAGGCGCCGGCGTCAATCGCCATACCACCGCTGCGGACCCGGGCCTGCGGGACCTCGGATAGGGGAGAGGTCCCAGGTTCGAATCCTGGATCGCCCACTCGCGTGACGCCCGCTACTGCGGGCGGTCTCCCTTCTGAGGCCCGTCGGTGGGTCGAGGAGTCCGGGAGCCACATCAACGCTCAATGCGACGGTGCATCACCCAACGCCATTTGGCGATCAATCGATCGCGAGTGAACCCGAATTCCTCAAACAGGGTCTCCGGGCCGGTATGGAAGTACGCGCCTCGCTGAGGCGCTCGACCATCGACCTGCTCGGGATAGGCCTCCACGAGGCCACCGCCAGCTTTCTTGATGGCGTCCAGAGCGCCAGCCAATGCCACCCGTGCGACGCCGCTGCCCCGATGACCCTTGCCCGTGAAGATGCATCCGATCCGCCAATCGGGCAGATCCTTCAGCGCCCCGAGGTAGGCCTTGGTGTTCTTGATGTTCGGCAACTCAGCCGGTGAGCCGTACTGACACCACCCCACGCATGTCTCGCCGTCATAGACCAACACCTGGTGAACGGTTGCCTGCTCCACGTGCCTGTGCTTGGCCTCCCGGTTCCGGGAGCCGCTGCTCCTGTCGATTCCCTCGGGATGAAATGCCATGCACCAGCAGCCGCCCCAGACGCCGTTGTTGGCCTCAACCAACTCGGCGAAGTGGTGCCATGTCTCAGTGCTGAGCAATCGCGTCGAGTAACTCGACTGGACGTTCCGCTCTGACATCCGACGATCGTCGCAAACCGTCTGCATAGCGATGCCGGTTCCTCACACGAGGAACCCAGGTAGTCGATCCGAAGCGACAGGCGTCCCGCCTCGCGCACGGTGGTTCGTGCCGACGTCCGGTCGGCCGTGAACGATTGACGGATGCCGCCTCGTCCACTCAGCGTCGCCATCCGCGAGATCCGTGATGTTCTGCGCGCGGCGACTCCCACCCATCGGCGGCTCCGAGACGCTGTCACCGCGGTCATTGTGGCCACCGTCGGAATCGATCTGCTGTGCGCGATCGCCGCGTTTCTCTTGGAGCGTCACGCTTACCACACGGAGATCCGTACGTTGGGCAGCGCCGCGTTCTGGACCACGACGCAGCTGCTCACGGTCTCTTCGCAGATCGTCAATCCGATCTCGGCTGGCGCACGACTCCTTGACGTCTTCATGGAGATCTACGCCATATCGGTGATCGCCACCCTAGCCGGCGCGCTCGGCAGCTTTCTCCAAAAACGTGGTCAGGAAATCGACGACCACAAACGGTCCGGCTGACTCTGAGCGGATCGGGCTGGGGCCGACCAGCTGATGCTGTGTCCCCGGCCGGCCGTCACTCACAAGGTTCCCGACGGCGTGGCCCGGGCGAGCATGCAGTTCGTTTCCCGCATGTGCGTGAGTCGCGGACCGTCGCGGTTCAGGGCAGTCTGGGCCGCTTGCCCAGCCACACGGGTCCCGCCTGACGTTCAAGGTCTCAGGGACCTTGCTGCCACAGTCCGGCCGGACGGGTGGTTACCTGGTCCCCTATGAACGCCTCGGAGCTGCGCGATCACTGTCTGTCGTTTCTCGGCACCCAGGAGGAGTTCCCGTTCGGCCCGGACTCCTCGGCGTTCAAGGTCGCCGGCAAGATCTTCGCCCTGGCACGGCTGACGGATGAGCCACTGCGTGTCAGCCTCAAGTGCGAACCTGCGCTCGCTGAGCAACTCCGCAAGGCGCATGCGGCCGTGATCCCCGGCTATCACCTCAGCAAGCGTCACTGGAACACCGTGATCATCGACGGGTCAGTGCCAGACGAGCTGATCACCGACATGGTCGAGGATTCCTATGACCTGGTGGTCAGCGCGTTGTCCCGGGCGCGCCAGCGGGCGCTTGGGTGGCGGCGCGACCCCTGAACCGGCTCGCCGAAGTCGCACCCAGGGTTCAGCGCACCGTGAAGGTTCCGGTTCCGAACGGGTGAATCCCGTGCGCCGGCTGATTCAGTTCGGTGCTGACCGCGATCGTGTAATGCCCTGGACACATCGCCTGACTGGAGATGGAGCGTGTGTTGAAGCTGGCCAGATCACCGCGGAGGAGGTTCGGGTCGCCGACGCCGCCGGTTCTGGTCAGCCTGGGGCAGGCCGGCCCTGAGATGGTCCAGGAATAGTTGGCGGCGTTGAGCAGCGCGCGGAAGTGGAAGGTGAACTGGGTATGCGGGCCGCCGGTGGTGGGCGTGACATATACCGGGTTCGGAGTCGACGGGTTCCTCTCAGCCGCCCGTGACCGCGCGGTTGGCGGACCGGGCTGGGGCTCGGGTTTGACGAGGTTCGCGGCGGCGAGGTTCCCGATCCGTTTGATCGTCGTGCCGTCGGCGGCTTCCCAGATCATCGGGACCTGCCCCTGACAACAGGCTCGGTTGACCCGGATCGCGGCCACGTTGCTGATCACGGGCGCTGAGATTCTCAGCGCCCTCCGGTAGATCGGGGTGCCGTAGGTGTCACCGTTCTGGCGGGGGATGACGAACACAACCGTTGCCACGCCATCCGGAACCACGATGGTGAGATCGGTTCGTTCCGAGCGGTACTCAGATTCAGTGCCTGAACCCTCCGTCGACAGGTCCCCGCCGGCATTCACGTTCGCTGCGTCTGAGCAGCACCCGCCCCCCCCGCCGCTGCCGCGGTTCTCCACGCCGACGAACAGACCCGCGTTGATGGAGCTCAGCCGCGCCTTGTGCTTCGGCGGACGCGTGAGGGCGAGGACGACCAGCTGACCCCACGGGGTGGTCCGCGCGACCCGCACCGACGACTTGATGATGCCGAGCTCACTGCCAAAGCCCACTCCGTCGAATATCGAATGACCCGTGATCTCGGCGCGGTCCGCCGCCGTCTGGGGCCGGCGCAGTACCGCCAGGTCACGCCGCAGGCGCGCGTCCGTCGCCGCGCTCGCCGCGCTCGGCGTGGTCGAGGTGAGGGTCCCGACAGATCGCGCAGGCGCGGTGCGATGACGTAAGCCGAACGCAGCGAACACCACCACGGCGATCGTGATGGCGATGACGGTGAGCACCGGCAGGGCCTGCCCCGTGCGCCGTAGCGTCTTGCGTGGCCAGCGCGCCTTGGCACGGGTGTGAGCCTGGCGGCGCACCGCGTCACGCAAGTGGTCCTCAAGTGCGTCGAAGTAGTCGCTCATCGTCCCTCCAGTCCAGGTCGCTGCTCCAGCTCAGAACGCAACACCTTGAGTCCGCGGCTGACGCGCTGTCGCACCACCGACTCCGAGCAGTTGAGCTCCACGGCGATGTCTCCATAGGCACGCTCGTCGACGACGCGTGCCATGATCGCCCGGCGCTGCTCGTCCGGGAGCTTGCTGATCAAGGCCTCAAGCCGATCGCTCATGCCGACGAGGGCATCGACTCGCTCGAGATCAGAGTCTGTGAAGGCGAGCGGCTCGACCCCCAGCTTGCGACGCGCCGAGTCCTCAATGCGGCGGTGACGGCGGCTCTCACGCAGCTTGTTCCCCGCGATGCCGAGCAACCACGCGCCGACCGATCCCAACTCGGTTCGGTAACGGCCGCTGGCCAGGAGCGAGGCCGCGAACACCTCCGCGGTCAGATCAGCCGCCAGCTCCCGATCCCCGGTCTGACGCAGAGACCAACGCAGCACCAACGGGAGGTACGCGCGGTACAGAGCCGAGAAGGCAGCCTCATCTCCCGCCGCCACCTGGGCCACCAGGCGAGCATCATCGTTCACCAGCATCTAGATATCCATTGACACCTGGCCGGCCGTTTGTGACCGGCGGCGTCATTCCGGCGGTGTGCGCGTTACGCCCGGTGCGTGAGTCCGTCGAGTACGCCGTCAGGCCCACCGCTCAGGCATGACCAACGCTGGCGGGCCACCGGAACCCGCGGCCCGCAGGAGCCCGGCCCTGAGCGTCGTCAGTCGGAGCTGGCCTCGTCCCCAGCCGCTCCTTCGCCATCGGCGTCGGCATGTGCCTGCTCGGCCCAGATCGGAAGAGCACACGTC
>CAJCJE010000396.1 GCA_903970565.1 Candidatus Melainabacteria bacterium
GACCGACCCGGCACGCCGGCTGCCCTGGTACGGCCCGGACATGGGCGTCGCGTCCTCGATCACGGCGCGGCTGATGGAAACCTGGGCGCACGGCCAGGACATCGCCGACACCCTGCACGTCGACCGGGCACCGACCGCCCGCCTGCGCCACGTCGCGCACCTCGGGGTCCGCGCCCTGCCCTACAGCTTCGCCGCGCGACACCTGCCGGTGCCGTCGGACCCGATCCGGGTCGAGTTGACCGGCCCCGACGGCGACACCTGGAGTTGGGGACCGGCCGAGGCGACCGACCAGATCCGGGGCACGGCCCTGGAGTTCTGCCTCACGGTGACCCAGCGACGCCACCGCGCCGACACCGACCTGACCGTCACCGGCCCCACCGCGACCGCGTGGCTGGCCATCGCGCAGGCCTTCGCCGGCCCCCCCGGCCCCGGCCGGCCACCGCGCAGCGCCCATCGGAGGTGGGCATGACCCCCCTGACCCCCCTGACCCCGTCGGCCCCCGAACGCCGGCCGGTACGGATCGGCAACTCCTCGGGCTTCTACGGCGACCGCGACGCCGCGACCCGCGAGATGGTCGAGGGCGGCCCGATCGACGTGCTGACCGGCGACTATCTCGCCGAACTGACCATGCTGATCCTGTGGAAGGCCCGCCAGAAGGACCCCGCCGCCGGCTACGCGCGATCGGTACTCGGCCAACTCGAACAGGTCCTGGGCACCTGCCTGGATCGCGGCATCAAGATCGTCAACAACGCGGGTGGCCTCAACCCCGCCGGGCTCGCCGAGGAGTTGGCGGCGCTGAGCCGGCGACTGGGCCTGCACCCGAAAATCGCCTACGTCACCGGCGACGACCTACTGCCGACGCTGGACTCGCTGCTGGCCGACGGACACGACCTGGCCCATCTGGACACCGGACAACCCCTGGTCGACGCGGCGGGCGCCCCGGTGACCGCCAACGCCTACCTCGGCGGCTGGGGCATCACCGCCGCCCTGGAGGCCGGCGCGGACATCGTGGTCTGTCCCCGGGTCACCGACGCCTCCCTCGTCGTCGGCCCGGCCGCCTGGTGGCACGGGTGGGCGCCCGGCGACCTCGACCGGTTGGCCGGGGCCGTGGTCGCCGGGCACATCATCGAGTGCGGCCCGCAGGCCACCGGCGGCAACTACTCCTACCTGCACGAGATCACCGACCGGCGGTACCCCGGTTTCCCGATCGCCGAACTCGCCCACGACGGCAGCTGCGTGATCACCAAACACGAGGACACCGGTGGCCTGGTGACGGTGGGCACGGTCACCGCGCAACTGCTCTACGAGATCGCCGAGCCCGCCTACGCCAACCCGGACGTGGTCGCGCATTTCGACACCGTCGTACTGGCGCAGGACGGGCCGGACCGGGTGCGGGTGTCGGGCACCGTGGGCAGCCCAGCGCCGGACACGGTGAAGGTCGCGATGAACTTCCTCGGCGGCTACCGCAACACCATGACGCTCGTGTTGACCGGCCTGGACATCCCGGAGAAGGCCCGCTGGGCCGAGGAGGAACTGTTCGCGATCCTCGGCGGGCGCGCACGGTTCGCCGAGGTGGACGTCCGGCTGCTGGCGTTCGACACCCCGGACGCGCCGACCAACGAGCAGGCCACCGCGCACCTGCGCGTCACCGTGAAGGACCCCGACCGGCGCAGAGTCGGACGACGATTCTCCAACGCCGTCATGGAACTCGCCCTCGGCGGCTACGCCGGTTTCCACACCACCACCCCGCCCAGCGCGGAAAGCGCCTACGGCGTGTACTGGCCGGCGCTGGTACCGGCCGGCGCGGTCGAGCAGCGGGTGGTGCTCCCCGACGGCACCGTCCACCCCATACCGTCCACATCAGACGGTGGAGTCCGCGCTGACCCGGCCTCGGCGCGGCCCGCCACCCCGACTCCCCCACCCGCCGAGGCGGTGCCGACGGCACGCGCCCCGCTGGGCGTGGTGTGCGGGGCCCGCTCCGGCGACAAGGGCGGCAACGCGAACATCGGGATCTGGACCCGCGACCCGGCCGCCTACCCGTGGCTGCGCGACTACCTGACCGTCGACCGTTTGCGGGAGCTGCTGCCCGAGTGCGCCGGCCTGCCGGCGCGCCGCTTCGAGCTGCCCAATCTGGGCGCGCTGAACTTCGTGGTCGTCGGCCTGCTCGGTGAGGGGGTCGCGTCCTCCACCCGACCCGACCCGCAGGCGAAGGGCCTGGGCGAGTACCTGCGATCCCGACACGCCGACATTCCCGTCGCCTTCCTCCCGGAGCGCCGCCATGACTGACAACGCGACCGCGCGACCCGCCGGACCCCGGCGTCGCGATCCCGAGCGCCGGCAGCGGATTCTCACCGCCGCCGCGCAACTGGTCGCCCAGCACGGCTTCCACGACGTCGGCATGGCCGACATCGGCGCGGCGGCCGGGGTCACCGGGTCGGCGATCTACCGCCATTTCGACGGGAAGTCCGCGGTCCTGGTCGCCATGTTCGACCAGGTGATCGACGAGTTGTCCCGCGACGCCGAGGACGTCGTGACCACCGCCGTGGACCCGAGACAGGCGGTGCGCAGGCTCATCCGGGCGCAGGTGATGTTCGTGCTGACCGACCGCACGCTGGCGCGGGTCTACCACAACGAGATCACCAACCTGCCCGACGCCGACCGGCACCGGTTGCGCCGCAAGCAGCGCATGTACATCGAGGAGTGGGTGCACGTGCTGGCGGCGCTGCGCCCGGAGATCAACGAGGCCGAACTGCGGGCGCGGGTGCACGCGGCGATCGGCGCGATCCAGTCGACGCTGTTCTACCAGAGCGGACTGTCCGAGCAACGGCTGATCGGCCTGATGGGCGCGGCGGCCGAAGCAGTGCTGTTCAGCACCGAGCTGTTCAGCACCGAAGACCCGGCCGACCCGGCCGACCGCGCCTGAGGGGTCCACCAGAAAGGCATGGGCATGGACTTCACCGATCAACCGGAACACACCGCGCTACGCGAGGCGGTCCGTGCGGTCACCCGCGCGTTCGGCGGGTCCTACTTCGCCGAGCACGCCGAGCGACGCGAACCCACCGACGAACTGTGGCGGGCCCTGGGCAAACAGGGATTCATCGGGGTGAACCTGCCGGAGGAGTTCGGCGGCGGCGGAGGCGGCCTCGCCGAACTGGCCGTCGTGTGCGAGGCCAGCGCCGCGCAGGGCTGCCCGCTGCTGCTGTTGCTGGTCTCCAGCGCCATCTCCGGCGAGGTCCTCGCCCGCTACGGCAGCCCCGCCCAGCAGCGGACCTGGCTGCCCGCGATGGCCACCGGCGAGTCCAAGGTGGTCTTCGCGATCACCGAACCCGACGCCGGTTCCAACACCCACAAACTGTCGACCACGGCGGTGCGCGACGGCGAGGACTGGGTGCTGCGCGGCACCAAGTACTACATCTCCGGGGTCGACGAGGCCGACGCGATCCTGGTCGTGGCCAGGACCGGCCGCGAGGAGGCCACCGGGCACGGCCTGCTGTCGCTGTTTCTGGTACCGACCGACGCGCCCGGCCTGACCGCGACCCCGCTGCCGGTCGCCGCGCCCCTGCCGGAGCGGCAGTTCACCCTGTTCTTCGACGACGCGCGCGTCGGCGCCGACGCGCTCGTCGGCGAACCCGACCACGGCTTCGACCAGGTCTTCCACGGACTCAACCCGGAACGGGTCACCGGCGCGGCGCTGTGCGTCGGGATCGGCCGGTACGCGCTGGCCAAGGCCGCCGACTACGCCCGGAACAGGACGGTGTGGGACGTGCCGATCGGCAGCCACCAGGGTGTCTCGCACGTGCTGGCCAAGGCCGCGATCGAGGTGGAACTGGCCGCGTTGATGACCGCGCGGGCCGCGTGGTTGCACGACCACCACCAGCCGGCCGGGGAGGCGTCGAACATGGCGAAGTACGCCGCCGCGGAAGCGGCACTGGCCGCGGTGGACGCCGCGATCCAGACCCACGGCGGCAACGGCCTGTCCGCCGAGTACGGACTCGTCCCGCTCTGGGGGATCGCGCGGCTGCTGCGCATCGCGCCGGTCAACCGGGAGATGATCCTCAACTACGTCGCCCAGCACACCCTCGACCTGCCCCGCTCCTACTGAGTCACCGCCGACTCGGTGCTCGTGACCGGCCGGGCACTCCCGCGCTGACCTCGGCGCCGACCATCACGACCATCGACTAGGCGGCGGCCCGGTCGGATCGTGGTGTTGGGCGCGCCGGCATGGCGATGGTCGCCGCGCCGGCGAGTTTGGCGCGGCGGACGCGCAGCAGGCCACGGAGGTTGGCGGCGGCGACGGCCGCGATGGTGACCTTGCTGTCGGGGTCCTCCACCCAGTCGACCGGGATCTCGATCACACGGAACCCATTGTGCTCGGCCAACAGCAGCAGTTCGGTGTCGAAAAACCAGGCGCCGTCCTCGATGTGGGGCAACAGGGCCCGAACCACGTCGATCCGCGCGGCCTTGAAGCCGCACTGGGCATCGGTGAGCCGGACGCGGTGCAACCGTCGCAGTAGGACGTTGTAGCAGCGGGAGACGATGTCCCGCTTGAGGGATCGCACGGTGCGCGCACAGGGAGTCAGCCGGGAACCGATCGCGATGTCGGCATGGCCGCTGGCCAGCGCGGCAAGCAACGGCAGCAGCGCGGACAGTCCGGTGGACAGGTCGAGGTCCATGTAGGCGACGAGGTCGCTGTCGCTACTCGCCCAGGCGGTACGCAGGGCGATTCCCTTGCCCTTGTCCTCCAGGCGCAGCACGCGCACCCCGGGCCAGGACTCGGCCAGGGCCGCGGCAAGGTCTCTCGTGCCGTCGGTACTGGCGTTGTCGGCGATCGTGATGGTCCAGTCCAGGGGCAGGTTCTCACACAGATAGCCGTGCAGCACGGCGATGCGATCAGCCAGCGCGCGGACCTCGTTGAAAACCGGGATGACGATGTCGACGGTCAACGACAGCAACGCCGCCCGCGCCGGTATCTCCTCGGCGCCCCCTGGCCGGACACCCCGACCGCGGCGTAGCGCGGCCGAATAACCCATGCGCCGTCCGGGGACCGTCGTGGACAGCGCCGCCAACGAAGCCGCCGCCGCCGGCGTCGGCACGATGCCGTTGCGTATGCCGTCGGGCATCTGCCGCCCTCCTCGTCGGTCGCCCCCGGATTTACTCCAAGAATCAACCCGTGTGGGCGACCGACCGTCCTCGATACTGCGCAGTGCGGGTCTTTCTCACCATCACGGGCCGGCTTCGGGGGCGTCCGCCGTCCCGACCTGACCCCGCCGTCCCGTCTTGTCAGCGCGGCGGGTCGACCAGTCCGGTATCCAGACCGGTATAGGCCGATGCCAGCCTGCGGATGCCCTCGCCGATCTGCTGGCCGGTCGCGGCGCTGACATAGCTCACCCGCAGCCGGGGACCGGGCGGCTCGGCGGCGAAGTACAGCGCGCCGGGGGTGATCGCGACCCCGGCCCGCAGCGCCGCGGCGACCAACCGGGTGTCGTCGGTGCCCTCGGGCAGCGACAGCCACAGGTGGTAGCCGCCGGCCGGGACGGCCACCGGCGGCAGGGCGGGCAGGTGCTCGCGCAGCGCGGCCACGGCGAGGTCACGCCGCTGGCGCAACGCGGTGGTGAGGGCGTGCAGGTGCCGGGGCCAGGCGGGGGCGCTGACCAGTTCCAGCGCGGTCTCCTGGAGTGGTCGGGGCACGAAGAAGCTTTCGATGGCATGTAGCCCGCGCACCCGGCCCAGGGCCGGGCCCCGCGCGGCCAGGGCACTGATCCGCAGGCTCGGCGAGGCCGGTTTGGTCAGCGACCTGATGTGCACGACGACGCCGTCGGGATCGTCGGCGGCCAGCGGCGGCGGCGGGGCGGTGCCGTCGGGATGCGCCAGCAGCCGGGCGAAGTCGTCCTCGACGAGGAACGCGCCGGCCTCCCGGGCGATGCGTAGGATCTCCGGTCGGCGCCGCGCGGACAGGACCGCGCCGGTCGGGTTCTGGAACGCGGGCTGGCAGACGAACACCCGCGCGCCGGTCGCGGCGAAGGCATCGGCCAGCAGATCGGGCCGGACGCCGTGCGCGTCGATCGGCACCGGGACCGGCCGCAGCCCGGAGGCCCGCGCGATGGCCAGCAGCCCCGGATAGGTCGGCGATTCCACCAGCACCGGCGCGCCGGGCACGGCCAGGGCGCGCAGCGCCGTGGCCAGCGCGCTCTGGCCGCCGGCGGTGATCAGGACGTTCTCGGCGGTGAGCGCACCGCCGGGGCCGGTGATGTCGCGGGCGAACCAGGCGCGCAGTTCGGGCAGTCCGTCCATCGGCGGCCTGCTCCACGCGCCGGGCCGGCGGCCGGCGCGGGCCAGCGCGGCGGCCAGGGCACGTTCCGGTTGCAGCGTGG
>CAJCJE010000397.1 GCA_903970565.1 Candidatus Melainabacteria bacterium
ACTCCTGCCGCGCCAGGATGACCCCGCCGCGCGGCCCACCGAGGGTCTTGTGCGTCGTCGTGGTCACCACGTCCGCGTACTCGACCGGGTTGGCGTGCAGACCGGCCGCGACCAGTCCGGCGAAGTGCGCCATGTCGACCATCAGCAGCGCGCCGACCTCGTTGGCGATCTCCCGGAACGCGGCGAAGTCCAGCTGGCGCGGATAGGCCGACCAGCCGGCCACGATCAGCTTCGGCCGGTGTTCTCGCGCCAGCTGCGCCACTTCCGCCATGTCCACCAGATAGTCCTTTTCGGACACATGGTAGGCGGCGACCCGGTAGAGCTTGCCGGAGAAGTTCAGCCGCATCCCGTGCGTGAGGTGGCCGCCGTGGGCGAGGTCGAGGCCGAGGATGGTGTCACCCGGATCGAGCAGCGCGGCCATCGCCGCCGCGTTGGCCTGGGCGCCCGAGTGCGGCTGGACGTTCGCGTACTCGGCGCCGAACAGGCCCTTCACCCGCTCGATGGCGATCCGCTCGATCACGTCGACGTGCTCGCAGCCACCGTAGTAGCGCCGGCCCGGATAGCCCTCGGCGTACTTGTTGGTCAGCACGGTGCCCTGGGCCTGCATCACGGCCAGCGGCGCGAAGTTCTCCGAGGCGATCATTTCCAGCGTGTCGCGCTGCCGGCCCAACTCGGCGCCGATCGCGGCCGCGACCTCCGGATCGACCTCGGCCAGGGCGGCGTTGCGCAGATCGGTCACTGCGCACCGCCGTCGGTCAGCGCGAAGTACTCCTGGGCACTGAGCAGGTCGGTGGGTGCCTCGGCGAGTTCGACGCGCAGTAACCAGCCGTCGTTGAACGGCGCGGAGTTGACCAGTCCCGGCTCGGTGACCACCGCGTCGTTGACCTCCGAGACGGTCCCGCTGACCGGCGCGTACAGGTCGCTGACCGACTTCGTGGACTCCAGTTCGCCGCACACGGAGCCGGCGCTGAGGACGTCGCCGACCGAGGGCAGTCCCACGAACACGATGTCGCCGAGCTGGTCGGCGGCGAAGGCGGTGACCCCGACGGTCACCGGATCGCTCGCCCCGTCCACCCAGTCGATCCACTCGTGCTCGGCGGTGTAGCGCAGATGGTCCGGTGGCGCATCGGCCATGACGGGCTCCTTGGTAGTGGACTCGGTGGACACCGAGCCGACACACGAAGCCTCCCGCTCTGTCATTGGCCTGAGAGCTTCACCGGCCGGTCGCCGGTTTGCACCGTGGGCGAGGCGCATGGGCGCCTCTTTTCAGAGTCGCTTCCCTCGTGCGGTAGGTGTGCCTGAGAGTTTCCTGGGAGGTTTGCTCCTTCGGCGCCACGGTCGGGGACCGCCGTGGGCTCTCCCGCGCGAGATCAACAGCAGTATTCGGTTGTGGGGTCTGCGGTACGGCGTTGGGGTTGCCAGCCGAACGCTAGGTCAGCCCCCAGAGGGTGTCAAGGCATCCTCTGGGGGCGCAGATCAGTCTCCGAGTGCGACCGGGCCGGTGGTCAGGGCGCTGCGGGCGCGCCGATCGACGTCGTGCCGATCGAGCCGGCCAGCCGGAGCGCGGAGGTGCCCAGACCGGTCGGGTGGAAGGTGAACCCGGTCGTGCCGGACGGCGTCCGGCTGCCGCGCAGCTCCTCCTCCTTGTAACGGACGGACTTGATGTGCCATTCCAGGATGCCCGACATCCACTCCTTGAGTGCCTCGGCGTGCTTGGTGAGGATGCCGCCGACCTCCTCGCCGAGGTCCAGCTCGACGATCATCGCGGGCAGGTCGTTGGCCACGATGTGCTCGAACTGCTGCATCCGCGCGGTCATCAGGTCGTTGACCACGTCCCTGGCCTTCAACCGGTCCACGTCGAGGAACTTCTGGATGACCAGCACCATGTTGTGCAGCTCACCCTCGAACTCGATCTCCTTCTGGTAGGAGAACAGGTCGTTGAGGAAACAGGCGTAGTCCTGCGCCGCGGTGTCCAGTTCGTGCAGCACCCGGTTCTGGTACAGCTCCTCGGACACCACCTCGAAGTGGGCCAGCTTGGCCAGGCTCATGGTCAGGTCCGAGCCGAAGGTCCGGCGCCGCATCTCGACGTAGTCGATGGGGTCGGGCACCCGGTTCTCGCTCTGGTTGGCCAGTTCCCACAGCCAGCTCGCGGTCATCTCCTCGACCGAGCGCCGGAACTTCTCCCTGGCGGCCATCGGCATCGGTTCGACGGTGCGTCGCCACAGGTCGGCCAGGCCGGTCTCGATCGGACCGTGGGGGACCGGCGTCGCGCCCGCGTCCAGCGGCATGAACAGCGACAGCCGGTCGTTGCACAGTTTGGCCGCAACCAGGTTGCGGGTGGCGCCGAACACCAGCGGGAAGTAGTCGTCGCCGTAGGTGCCCCAGGCCAGCCAGTCGGTGGACAGGTTGAGCCCCTCGGCCGTGGCGTCGGCGTCGATCATCGCGGCGCAGTGGGCGACGTCGATCCCGTTGTACCGCCGCTCGTTCCACACCCCGCCGACCTCGACACCCGGCAGGGAGTCGAAGAAACCCATCTGCCGGGCCCATTCGACGCCGTGCCGTCGGGCGGCGTCGAGGTGCCTGCTGGTCCGGATCGGGAAGGGCATGTAGATCTCCGGCAGCGGCAGGTGCCCGACCGGTTCGAAGGGCCGGTGCGAGTACTGCGCCGCCCGCCGCCCCAGCCCCAACCGGCCCGGTGTCATGGTGAACAGGTTGGCCGCGCTGGCGAACTCGGTCGGTCCGCCGAAGGCGGCCGAGCCGAACGGGCCGGCCGCGCTGGCGACGGTGCCCTCGTTCATGTACCGGGAGGACTTGGCGTGCCATTCGTGGCCGCCGGCCTGCCAGTCCTGTAGACCCTTCACATAGGAGCCGACACGCAGCTGGTCGTCCGGCGCGATCGCGTACTCCGCCAGCACGGCGGGCACGTCGACCAGCGCGGTGTGCTCGAACTGCTGTAACCGGGAGGTCAGCTGGTTGTTGACCAGCTCGGCGGCGTCCTGCGTCGGGCAGTCGAAGAACTTCTCGAAGACCAGGACCGCGTTGGAGTTCTCACCCTCCTCGCGGACCTCGCGCTGGTAGGAGAACAGGTCGTTGCGCAGGTGCACCGCGTCGGAGAAGGTGTCCGACAGCACCTCCATCGGGCGCAGCGCGGCGATCCGGGCCGGGATCTCCGCCTGCGCCGCGTACTCGACCAGGTTCGCCGACCACGGCGCGCCGCCGACCCGGCGACGCATCTGCATGTACTCGATCGGGTTGGCGATCCGGCCGATGTCGATGTTGTTGAGTTCCCACATCGACTCGACCATGAGGTTGTGCGTGCTGGTGATGAAACGCCGGCGCCAGGCGTCGGACATCGCCGGGACCGTCCGCGCCCACAGGTCCTTCAGGCCGGCCTCGGCCGGATTGGTGGGCTCCGGCGGCTGCTCGTCACCCTCGGTCATGAACAGTTCGAGGTGGTCGAGGTAGGCCTTGGCGCCGCTGTGGTCACGCGAGTACTTGAAGTGTTCGAGGAAGTGGTCGTCGAAGAAGAACACCCACACGTACCAGTCGGTGATCAGGTCCAGGATCGCGCCGTCGCAGTCCGGGTGGGTGTACGCGCACATCAGCGCGTAGTCCATCTTGTCCAGGGCCGCCTCGTCCCACACCACGCCGCCGCTCGGTTTGGGTGCGTCGAGCATCCCCATGTCCCTGGCCCAGGCCGCGCTGTGG
Organism: Candidatus Melainabacteria bacterium; assembly: GCA_903970565.1. GTDB lineage: Bacteria > Actinomycetota > Actinomycetes > Mycobacteriales > Pseudonocardiaceae > CAJCJE01. The sequence goes on from CAJCJE010000397.1 coordinate 3,709, forward strand.
GTGCGGGCGCGTTCCAGGTTCGGATTGAGTCGTGCGGGATACGGAAGGTAGAAATCGGGCAGCGTGAACGCCTGCATGTGGTTCCTGTTCTTTTCCAGCCAACGGACGCGGTTCGGCTAAGACGGTGGCATCCGGAGTGGTGCGGAGGACACCTCCACTCGAGCGAACCCGTGTGCTAACGGGTGAATCATGGTGGTCCGACCGGGGGAGGCGGTCACCGGGCGTACGCGGCGCGTGAAACGGGGGGTAGTTCGGCCCGGCGGCGTGGTTCGGCGGGGTGGGACAGGTTCGACGGGGCGGCGGTGGCTGTGATGCTCGACTCCGTCTGCTCGTCCGGGCTACCAGGTAAAATGGGTCCACAGTGTGTCTGTGAGATGACAATCAGCGCGGAGGTTGGCCATAGGCTCGGCGGCAGTGTTCCCCGGCTCGATGACCAGGCTCCCATCCGCGAGGACGTAGCCATGCCCCTCCAGCCAGCCCTGCGCGTAGTGAACGAACCCGACGCCGGTGTCGACCTCGATGCCGCGGAACGCGCCGCCGCGGATTTCCTGCGCGCGCTCGGTGTCTCGACCGACTCGGAGGGGATGCGCGGCACCCCGAGGCGGATGGCCAAGGCCTACACCGAGCTGTTCACGCCGCGCTCGTTCAACCTGACGACCTTCCCCAACGACGAGGGTTACGACGAGCTGGTGCTGGCGCGCGACATTCCGGTGCGCTCGGTCTGCGAGCACCACCTGCTGCCGTTCGTCGGTGTCGCGCATGTCGGCTACCTGCCGGGGGAGCGCATCCTCGGCCTGTCCAAGCTGGCGCGGATCGTGGAGCATTTCGCCTGCCGTCCGCAGGTGCAGGAACGGTTGACCAAGCAGGTCGCCGACTGGCTGGCCGAACAGCTCGACCCCAAGGGGGTCGGCGTGGTGATCGAGGCCGAACACACCTGTATGACCCTGCGCGGCGTGCAGGCGACCGGCTCGAACACGATCACCTCGACCCTGCTGGGCACGCTGCGCGAGGACGCCCGCTCCCGGCAGGAGTTCTTCGCCCTCACCGGCGCCAACGCCTGACGCGCGCCCTACTCCCTCGTCGGCGTCAGCCGGCCTCGACCTGGCCGGCTGACGCCCGAGATCAGCGGTCGGAAATCAAGCGGTCGGAAATCAAGCGGTCGAGAATCAGGCGGCGAGGAATCAGGCGGCGAGGAATCAGCGGCCCAGGAAGATGTCGGCGCGCAGGTCGGCCTCGCTGGCACCGGGGTAGCGGTAGACGTCGAAGTCGGTGACCCCGGCCGCGCGCAATACCTCGTCGTCGATGAGGGTCTGCCCGGTGTAGTCCCTGGCCGGCTGGATCAGCACCTGGTACGCGGCGTCGGCCATGATCTCCGGACGGCGGGAGACCGCCATCGCCGCCTCGCCGCCGACGATGTTCTGGATCGCGGCGGTCGCGATGGTGGTGCGCGGCCACAGGCAGTTCGCGGCGACGCCCTGCTCGCGGTACTGCTCGGCGACGCCGAGCGTCAGCATGGTCATGCCGTACTTGCTCAGCGTGTAGGGCGCGTGCGCGGCCAGCCAGTGCCGGTCCGGGTCCAGCGGCGGGGACAACGTGAGCACGTGCGCGTTGCCGGATTTCAGCAGGT
>CAJCJE010000398.1 GCA_903970565.1 Candidatus Melainabacteria bacterium
CTCGGTCATCCCCCGGTCCCCGCCGGGCCGGCGGCCGAGGCTCGCCACGACCTGCTCGTAGCCGGCGCCGACCGGGACCTTCAGCAGGCGCAGCGCGTCGGCCTGGGCGTTCTCGTCGTCCAACCGGCCGACGAACATCGAGTCCAACAGCGCGACGAACCCCTGGATACGCAGGAAGTCCTGTGGAATCTGGCTGGACAGCAGCACCCGGACGTTCCATTTACGGGAGTCACGGGCGAACCGGTTCATCAGCACCCGACCGGTCGGCACCTCGGAGAGGAAGAACGCCTCGTCGATCCAGACGCCCTTGCGCAGGTCCTTGGGCCGCTCGTAGATCGAGCGCTGGGTGAGCCAGGCCGCCAGGTTGAGCAGTTCGACACCGAGCGACTCCGCGTCGGTCCAGTGCTCCCGGCCGACGCCGTCCTTGGGCAGGGTGAGACCGGCCATCGTGAGCACGGTCATCCGGTCGTCCCTCGCCTCGGCGTACGGGTCGGCGTCGTGTTCCGGGATGAGCAGGCTCATCCGTTCGCGCATCTCGTCGAGGAAGTCGGCGACCACGGTCGCGTGCTCGTGGTGTTCGCTGGCATCCCGGCGCAGCGCCTCGATGACCTGGCCGGGGTTGGCGTCGAACCGTCCGCCGACCGCGCGGACGGCGCGCAGCAGCACGATCCGGGTCTGCGGCAGCCGGGAGACCTCGTAGGGCACCAGGCCGGACAGCACGTCCAGCACCAACCGCCGCCGGGTCGCCGCGACGAGCGCCTTCTCCCGCCGCCAGGACCGTTCCGGGTCCTCCTCGTCGTAGAAGTGCTCCAGCAGCGGCTCGGCGACCACCCGGTAGGGGTTGAGGATGCCGGGCTGCGCGTTGAGCAGGTTGATCGGCCGCGCATAGGGGCGCAGCTCGGGCAGGTCGCACAGCTTCGCCAGTGGACCGGACGGGTCGAGGATGGTCCAGTACGCCCCGGCCCGCAGGGTCTTGTAGACGATGCCGCCACCGAGGAAGGACTTGCCGCCGCCGAGCCCGGCGACCAGCGCGGTCAGGCCGGAGCCGTCCCGGATCTCCTGCGCCATCCACGGGTCCCAGGCCACCGGCCGGCGGGTCGCGGTGCAGGTCTCGCCGAGCAGAATGCCGCGCCGGTCGCCGACCTCCGCCGTGGCCGTCGGTACCGACGAGGCAGCCCACAGCACCGAGCCCCGTCGCAGATAGGCCGAGTTGGCCAGCGGCTCGCCGGGGATGAACTCCCTGGCCAGCGCGTACTGAGCCTCGGGATGTTCGATGGCGACCTTCGGCTTGTACAGCTCCAGCAGCTGTTGGGCCAGCCGCAGGGCCTCCCGCTCGGTCGCGCCGGAGACCGCCAGCCGCCACCAGGACCGCACCCTGGTCGCGTGCGCGGTGAACCCGGAGGTCATCTCGTCGTCGATCTCCAGCACCCGGCCCGCCTGGCGGACCAGCGACTGCGGCGGCTCCAGGTCGTGCTCGTCGGTGTAGTGCCGGACCTGCGAGCGGACCTTGTTCATCTGCCGTTGCAGCTCCCCGGACACCTCCTCCGGCTTGCGCACGTAGATCCGCGCCGACCACTCGACCGCGGCGGGCAGCCGGTCGGCGTGCTGCACCCAGGGGTCGTCGACCTCGGGCACCTGGAGGCCGTGCATGGTGCCGACGGTCAGCACCGTGACGTAGCGCTTGATGCCGGCGTTGGACCCGGTCCGGCCGCGCACGGTGACCGTCGGCGCGTAGGGCTCGGTGTGGAAGTCGGCGGCGTCGGTGAAACTGGCCAGGTCCTCCGGCTCCCAGGTCGCGCCGGGCACCGCCGGCATGTTGCGCGGCGCGGGCAGGCCCAGCGAGCAGGACCGGTGCATCAGCCAGGACATTTCCTCGGCGGTGACCGGGCGGCCCTCCAGCCCGGCGGAGCCGAGCACCTGGTCGAGGTGCTCGACCTCGCTGTCCAGCGCGACGAGTTCGGCGTCCACGGCGTCCGGGAAGATCCGGCGCAGCAGCGGCGCGGCCCGTTCGACGGCCCGGTCGACCATGTTCCTGGTCTGCACCTGGACGCCGAGGTAGACCTCCTTCTCCGCCATCGACCGGCCGAACAGCTGCTGCTGCTCGCCGACCATGTAGTCGTCGAAGGAGGGCGCGCCCTGGGTGTCGGGCAGCCGGTTAACCGCGTTGTGCACGTGCGCCTCGGCCCACATCCTGATCGGATACGGCCGGGTCGTCACCCGCAGGTGCAGCCAGCGGCCCGCCAGTTCGGCGTACTGGCCGGCGATCGCGGCGATCAGGTCCTGGCGCTGCGAGTCGGAGCGGAACGACCAGCGCTGCGGGGCGAGCCGGTACCAGGCGTAGACGTCCTGGCCGGTGCGCAGCAGGTGCCCGTCGATACTGCGCGCGGCGATCGACGGGGTGTAGTTGGGGATGGCCTGTTCCCCAGGTAGGCGGCGTCCGCGCCGACTGTAGGCGGGCGGTTCGGCGGGTGAGACGGAGTGCTGGGCGATCCGGTGATTCGCCCGACCGTCACCTCCTGCCCGGCGTCCGAACACCGCCTACCTCCTTGTCGCGCGTGCGTGTTGCCCTCGGTGCCCCCGTGGTCCGGACCGCCGCGCGGCCGGACTGCTGGTTCACCCTGCGAACTCGTCCCGTCCTGCCACGTTGTCCAGCCGTACCAGACCTGCCGCCGCCACGCTGCCCCGTCGGCGCCCCGGTGGCCGCCGCGGCCCGGGCCGCCCGCCGCGGCCTCGGCCGGGTGGGGTGTACCCGAATCCTGGTCGCGCTGGCCGCGCCGCCGGTGCCGCCCGCGGTCTCCCGAGGGGAGGTCAGCTCGCGGCCCCACATGGCCAGCACGGCGCCGAGTGGACGCTCGTGACTGATCCGGGAGCAGACGAACCTGGTCACCACCACGGTGATGACCACCCCCCATGCCACGGTGAAGAACCCGAAGCCGAGGCCGATGGCCCGCTGGGCGGTGAGCACGGCCAGAAACACCAGGATGCCAACGCCCCAGGCCACATATCGGGCGCGCCAGGGAAAAGTCGCTTTGGGCGGACCGAGCCAGACGGCGTCGACGCGGTACACCTCGTCGTCGGTGCGTACCTGCACAACCGATCACCCGGCCGATCAGCTGTTGAACAGGCTGGCGAGCCAGGTGCCGATGTGTACGCCGGCCCCGGTGACCGCGATGCCGATGATCGCCAGTGCGACGAACACGCCACCGACACGTCGCATGACACCGGCGTTGTCGCCCCTACCGCCACCCAAGTAGAGCAACAACAACGCCACTACCAGCAACAACAGCGGAACGATGTTGTTGAGAATCCACTGGCTGACGCCATTGGTGCCGAAGGTGTCGGCGGCGAGTGCCTGGATCGCCGAAGCGGTCATCTCGTCCTCCCTGATGCGACGAGTAGGGCCACCCGACGCACCGAGTCGCGGTCAGCGTCGGGTGTCACTGATGACGAGTACACCATGTCCATTTGACGTCTTGTAGTAGTCGCTGTGCGCAGCGTAGATCCAATCCGGTGCCTCACTCGGCTGTCAGTGTCCGTCTGGCCACGTCCATCATCGGGGGGAAGCAGCGCAGCCGGTACAGAAACCACCCGTTCGCCCCAGTCGTCAGCGAACTTCACTCGTCCTCGCAACGCTCGGTAACTGATCATGCACAACAAGCTAGAGTGACTTTTCGGAGGACACACCTGAATAAGTAATTAACTGGTCAAACTGGACACAAAGTCCGTGAAAGGCATCAACCAGACTTGAACACGGTGAAGAAAGACGGGTGTTCTGCATCACAATCACCCCAACTGCCGCGCTCTCCGCCCAGTCGGCCGAACACTGAACAGGCCCTGCCGAGCCCGCGTTCAGCTTACCGGGTGATCATCCCTACCGCCGAATTCGCGCCGCCCCGTTCCTCGGCTTCTCAGCCGGCGCCGGCCGCGTGGATCGTCGCCCGATGCTGGCCGATGAGATACAGCGCGAGCAGCAGGGCGAGGACCAGCGCCATCGCCATCACCGTCGCGGCCAGGCCGAACGGCCCGGCCAACCAGGACATCGCGACGACCAGCACCGCCAACGCGCCGACATAACGCTGACCGATCCGAAAACCCCCGCTGAGCCGACCGTGCAGTCCGTTGCCGGCGATCAGGAACACCGCGACCGGCAACGCCACCATGAACGCGGCCACCCTCGGCGCGACCTCGGTCTCGTGCGCGGCGGTCCCCGCGGCCACGCTGAGCGTCGCGCCGAGCCCGGCGACCGAGGCGAACACCAGGAAATGGGTGTAGGCCCAGACCATCGTGGTGCCCAGGGAGGACCGCAGCGCCTGCATCTGTTCGCTCTTGAAGTACGCCCACCACAACCCGAACACCAGCAGCAGCGCGCCGACGGCCAGCACCACCAACGACACCGAGGCGCCGCGCCCGGACACCACCTCCTGGACGGCCAGGCTGGTCGCGGACACGCATTCGCCGAGCACGATCAGGGTGAAGCAGCCGTACCGGTCGTAGATGTGCTCGGGATGCCAGGAGGTGTGCCCGCCGCGCAGCTCCGCCCACACCGGCACGAGCATCTCGCACACCGCGAACACGACGAAGAAGATCAGATCCCACGGGTGCGGCAGGGCCAACCGGATCAACCAGCCGACCTGGCAGAGCGTGACCCCACCGGCATACCGCAGCGCGGCGGGCCGTCCGGGCGGATACTCCACGGCCACCCGAAGCCACTGCGCGATCAGCGCGACGCGCATGATCACATAGCCGTAGGTCATGATCGCGAAGTCGAAGTGGGTCAGCGCCGCCGGCACCCCGGCGGCCAACACCAGGACGCCGGCGATCTGCAACAGGGTCAGCAGCCGGTAGAACACGTCGTCGGTGTCGTAGGCGCTGGCGAACCAGGTGAAGTTGACCCAGGCCCACCAGATGCCGAAGAAGACCATCAGATAGCCGGGCAGCGCACCCCAGCCCTGCCCCTCGGCGAGCCCGTGGTGCAGCTGGGTGCCGGCCTGCGCCACCGCGACCACGAAACACAGGTCGAACAGCAACTCCAGCGGGGTGGAAGACCGATGCGCCTGCTCCCGGTCCCTGGCCATCATCACCCGCCGCCAGGTACCGCCGCCCGCGTCCGCGCCCTGCGGTGCCGCCGATCCCTGACCACGCTCGCGCTCGCCGGACCCGGCCGACGGGCCAGCACCGCCGGTCATCCCGCCCCGCCGTCGGACGCTCCGGTCGACCGGCGCACAGGCCTGCGCACTGTCATTGGCCGAGCCTCAGCCGCGTGGCTGCGGTCGGCGTTCAGGCGCTGCCGGGTCGTCCGTCCTCCTGGTGCGACATCCGATAGTGCCCGATGACCACGACCAGGAACAGCGCCAGGGTGATCGCGTGCACGCCGGTGCACCATTCGCAGATCGAACCGATGATGATCAGCTCGGCCGACACCAGGTACACCACGAACACCAGGCCGACCGCGACGCCGAGCAGCCGCAACCACCGCACCGCCGGGAGCGTCGAACGCCAGCCCCAGGGCGAGTTCAGCACGATCATCGGCACGAAGAACACCAGCCCGAGCACGGCGACCGGGATGCCGAAGACCATCGACTCCGGGCTGGTGGTCACCTTGACGCAGTTGATCACCGAATTGGCCTGGCAGATCAGCGCGGCCTGGTTGGTGTAGTGCGAAATCGTCAGGTAGACCGAGAGCCCGAGGCCGACGACGGAGAGCAGCAGCGAACTCGACACCAGCCAACGCGGCGCACCGGAAGGGGCGACCGGCTCCACAGCCGAGGCCGAGGCAGCGCCCGCTGTTGCCCGCGCGCGGGCAGCTTGGGAGTCGACCTTGGGGTTTGCCTTGGGATTCGCCTTGGCGTTCACTGTCGGGTTCACCTTGGCGTTCGCTTTCGGTTTCACCTTGGCCGAACCACGGCTGACCTTGTTGGATGTCGCAGCCACGCGTACCTCCGGTTGGCGTCGGTAACCCGACCTTAGCGAAACCGGCCGCCGAAGTCCGCTACTGGATACACCGCCCGGATACACCGCCGGCCGATCACGTTCGCGGACGAGCCGGTGCGGACCGTGCCCCTCCTGGAACGCCACCAGCCGTTCCACGAGATGCATGTCCTCGGCTACATGAGCACCTTTTCCAACGGCCGGGAAAGGTGGGGCGGACGAGTCGGCATGTAAGCCGGATTCTGGCCGAGTACCTACTTTGACCAGGCGTTTCCTGCTCACAGGCCGTCATCAGGCCGTCTCCAAGCCGTCAGCGGTCCCCTGGTCGCCGTCTCCGCTACCCCACTCTTGATCAATTGCCTTGCGCGTCCGTTCGGCGCTGGAAGGCATCAGGTGGGTATAGGTACGGAGCGTGAACCCCGGATCGGTGTGCCCGAGGTAGGTCGACAACGCCTTGATCGACTCCCCGGCATCCAGGAGCACCGAGGCGTAGTGGTGTCGAAGCGCATGCATGCCGTCGTCACGGGTGGGCGTCGTGATCCCCGCCGCCATACAGGCCACACGCCACACGCGCAGGTTGAAGTGCCGACGTTGAAGCGGACCGCCCACAGGTGCGGTGACCAACAGGTCGACCGTCACGGGAG
>CAJCJE010000399.1 GCA_903970565.1 Candidatus Melainabacteria bacterium
TCATCCGCGCCGCGCGCTCGGCCTTGTCCACATCCGCAGGTGTCACGCCCTGCGGCAGTTGGACCTCGGCAATACCCATGTGGTGCACCACCGAGGCATTGCCGGGCAGGGTCTGGAGTCCGACCACCCATCGATCGTCGGGCAGCGCTACCGGAATCAGCATTCGCACGTACGGGAACTCGCCGCTGGCGGCAATGTGGATTTCCGGCAGCGAGAACACCAGGTCGGGTGGCGTTCCTCGAGGGTTGGACCACGCCATCGTGGCCGTTGGGATCGGCGGCACCGGGTACCCCGGCGGGCCCTCCGGCGTGCCGCCATCCACCCAGGCCACCAGCCGATCGATGTCATGTTGCTCGAGGTGATGGTCGTCGAGCAGCGGCGCACTATGCAGCGGATCGGGGGGCCACGGCGGCATGCTGCGCGCAACCACCTGGATCTTGATGGCCGCGGCCCAGGTCCGCGCAGCGTCATAGTTCGTCAGCGGCACCTGCGCGGCTGAAGCGCCGGGCTGATGGCACACCGCGCAGTGCTCGAACAGGATCGGTGCGATGTCCTGATTGAAATTGGGCACCGGCGGCACCGGCGGCACCGGCGGCACCGGCGCCGCCGCCCCGACCGGCCCAACAAAGCCGGTCAGGGCCAGGAGCAGCGCCCCAAGGCTCCGCGGGCACGCGCCGGGCGCAGACATTGCCGCTCCTCAGCGCTTGCCACCGAAGCCGAAGATCACCAGTTCCTTATAGGACGACACATAGACCCGCCCATTGGCAATGGTCGGCGGATTGTTGTCGCTGCCGCCACCGCCATGCATCCAGCTGCCTGCCGGTGCCAGATACAGTAGGGGCAGTACGCCATTGACGGGCTGTGCCTGGAATGCCATCAGGTTCATATTGTCGCCGGACGACGGAAAAGTCAGCGGACGAGGCGTCGTCCAGATGATTCCATTCGCGGTGCCGGCCTGCGAGACCGATGTCAGTGCGCCGGGCGCCTGTCCACCCGGTGCCTGCGCCGTTGCATACTGCGTCAGCGCCGAGGTGGGTGAGGTCTGCCAGTTGAAGAGACGCATCGTGCTGTTGCCCAGGCTCACCAAGCGGTCCTGGCCGTCGTTGAAGTAGCTGAGTCCGCACCAGCAGGGGTCGGCGTTCACGGTGGTCAACAGGTTGGCGTCGTTGTTGCCGCCCAGTTTGGTCCGGTTGAACACGCGGATGATGGCGTCCTTGGAGAGGATTGCACCGACTTGTTTGCTGGCATTGGGCAGCAGTAGCACGCCGCCGGCACTCAGATCCTCATCGTTTTGGTCGAGCGTATTGACGTTGTTGGGGGTGTAGATGTCGAGGAGCTGACCCGAAGAAGGTGACAGCTTGAGCAGACTTTCCTGCAGCGAAGTGACGCCGTCGTAGGTGCCCGGAGCGCCGTTGCCGGTGGACACATAGAGGTTGCCGCTCTCGTCGACGGCGGGGCCCACCCCCGACATCCAGATACCGGCCAGGTACACGTTGGAGGAATTGGTGGCGGATTGTGAGTCGAGCAGATCGGTGTCACCGGTCACGAGCGCCAGCGAAGTCGCATCGAACCGCATCACCCAGCCGCGCGACAGGTTGGCGCTCAGATCGCCCCATGACGCGAACGTGACGACGATCATCCCGTTGCTTTCCAGCAGCGCCGGCCGTTGGATCTGGTAGGTGGCGTTGAACGCGTAGCTCGTTCCGTTGGTGAGCGGTGCCGATGTGCCAATGGTGACTGCGGGCGTGATATCGGCCAGCGTGGACAGCGACAGCTTGTGCAGCTGGTAGGTGGGCCCCGCACTGGCCTGCACGTAAGTGACCACGTAGAGCGCACCGGCGGCAACGTCGATGACCGGGGTGCTGCGTACGCCGGCAACGCCCTGGTTGAACGCATTGAGCGGATTGGGCACGGGGGTGCCGAGGTTGACCGAGGTCAGCACCGTGAGGGTCACCGGATTGATGGCATAGACCGTGTTGTTTTCGGTGGCGACGTAGACGACATCGTGGTTCCCCGCATTCGGATCGCCTACGACGGAGATGCCGGGCACCACCAGCGGCTGGCCATCCACCTGCCCGTCGAGGGCGATGCTTCCCAGCCTGCCGAACACGTTGGAGCCGGTCGTATTGCCGACCGTGGCCGGCGTGAGCTGCAACTCCCCGGTATTGTCGCCGGTGCGCCAGGTGTCATTGTGTTCGGTGATGACCGCCTGCGTGGTGCCGGCGGCAGGAATGGCCGGAGCCACGGCGGCGGGCCCGAGGTTCATCGCCAGGATGCCGACATCGGCATCGGCGGGCAAAGTCACGCTCTTGACAGTCCGGGTGGAGTCCAGCGGGAAGGAATAGCCGAACACGCTGGCCGTCTGTCCGTAACTGGTGGCGCTCGCTCCCCCGTGCAGATACGACAGCCAGATGGCCGTCGATTCACCGGCGAAGTTGGCAAGCGTCTTGTTGTTGTTGTACCAGTCGCTCATTCCCTGGGTGAAACTGACAGTCGTGCCGTTGGTGTAGGTGACGACGAATGTTTCCGACGCATTGTTGCCGTTCACGCGGCTGCCCAGGATGTCGAGTCGACCATAGTTTCCGGCGGGCAGATTGACCACGGCATTGGTCACGGCGTCGTTGCCGTCGATCGGCCCGAGCGCAAATGTCGATCCGTTCCAGGTGATGCTGTTTGCCCCGATGGCATTGCTGGGGTAGAGGTGCGTAAAGCCCGATTGGTTGTAGACCGTGGTCGTGGCCGTGGACGTATCCGACGCGATCGCGGGGACGTTGAAGGACGGCATCAAATCGACGGAGGCCACACCGGTCGCGTTGGTTGCAAATTGATTCGCAACGTTCACCGCATAGACCACCGTACCCGAACCGGAGGGCAGGGTCAGACTCTTGGCTACTTTTGCCGAATTGAGCGGGAAGGTGTAGCCGTACAGGTACCATGGGCCCGTCTGCGTTCCGCCGGAAGGCGTCACGCGATACGCCATCGACAGCGCAATGCTCTCGCCCGCATAGTTTTGCGGACTGCCCCAGTCGCTCAGGCTCTGGTTGTAGGACGTGGTCGTGCCATCCGCGTAGGTCACCACGAACGTCTGATTTGTCTGGTTCCCGCTGCTGGTCGCCAGAAAGCTCAACGTCCTGTAGTTTCCGGCGGGCAGCGCGATGGCGGCGGCATTCACCGCGTCGGCGGCGTTGGCTGCACCGATCGAAAAGGTCTGACCCGCAAACGACACGGAATTGCCCAGGAGGGTGGACGACAGCGCATAGCCACTCCCGCCGATGCCGCTGACCGAGGTGCCATTGGCCGCAATGCCGGTGATGTTTGCCGCCGGTGCCAGATTGACCGAAGTGACGGTCACCGTGGTGGGCATCGATAGATCGACTGCGAACACGACCACATTGGAGTCAGAGGGCAGCGTCAGGCTTTTGACAGTCTTGGCAGGATTGAGAGTGAACGTGTAGCCGTAGAGATCCCACGGCCCATTCTGAGTCGCTCCCGAAGGCGTGACCCGATAGGCCATCGAGGACGCGACCGTCTCACCCGCATAGCCTTTCGGAGCGCCCCAGTCACTCATGCCTTGTACGAAGCTGGTCGTGGTGCCGTCGGTGTAGGTCACGACGAATGTCTCGCCGGAGTTGCCGCCGTAGCATTTGGTGGCCAGGATGGTCAGGGCGGTGAAGCTACCGGCGGGCAGCGGGACCGTTGCAGCGGCCACGGCATCCGACGTGTTCGCGCTGCCGATTGCAAAAGCTTGACCGCCGAACTGCACCGAACCGGGCAACAGACTCGACGAGAAGGCATAGTTGTCGTTCGCAAGGCCGGAAACCGCCGTGCCGTTGACAGTGATGGCGGTGCGATTGGCAACCGAACTGAGACTGACGCTGGTCGTCGCGACCGGGGCGGGCGTCAGATCGACCGCGAACACGATCACATTGGAGTCGGCGGGCAGCGTCAGGCTTTTGACAGTCTTGGCAGGATTGAGAGTGAACGTGTAGCCGTAGAGATCCCACGGCCCATTCTGGGTCGTGCCCGAAGGCGTGACCCGATAGGCCATCGAAGACGCAACCGTCTCACCCGAGTAGCCTTGTGGAGCACCCCAGTCACTCATGCCTTGTACGAAGCTGGTCGTGGTGCCGTCGGTGTAGGTCACGACGAACGTTTCACCGGTGCTGCTGCCGTAGCATTTGGTGGCCAGGATGGTCAGGGCGGTGAAGCTACCGGCGGGCAGCGGGATCGTTGCAGCGGTCACGGCATCCGACGCGTTCGCGCTGCCGATCGCAAAGGCTTGACCGCCGAACTGCACTGAACCCGGCAACAGACTCGAGGAGAACGCATAGCCATCGTTCGCGAGGCCGGAGACCGCCGTGCCGTTGACAGTGATGGCGGTGCGATTGGCGACCGAACTGAGACTGACGCTGGCGGCAGTTGCCGTGGTGGTCGCCGCGAAGGCAGATGCGTTGATCACAATGCCCAGACCGGCACCGAGCAGCGTGACCAGGGCCACGACGAATGAACGAACCGCGTGAAGTTCAAGCCTCAAGATTATCGACTCCCTCAAGTGAAGACGCTGCAAGACAGGGGCTCGTCGAGCCGTGGTAGATCGTCGCAAAGGTCACCGTGCTCGACGTCAACTCTGGTGCTCGACTTCACGTCCCACCCTCGACTTGCACCAACCTGTCGGCCGTGACCCGCAGAGTCACGACACACGCAGCTTCCGTGGCAAACGGCACCGCGACAGCATGAATGTGAGACGGCTTGAATGGTCCGGCTAGAACAGGAGTCAGCGACGATCGAAACAAAATATCCCTTTGAAAATAGAGTGGCTCTGGACGGCCATCTGCGGGCACTCTAGCAAATGAGCGCGGCAAGGAATCGGCGTTTTTGACGAAACGCGGAGCGTTCGACAGCGCCGTAAGACTTATGACAAATGAGCGATGAACCAGCTCTCTCTGCTGATCGGCCGCACGCAGTTAGCGGCCGTTGTCCCGTATCACCCGCCAACTAATGGAATGACAAAGTTCAGGGGGAGATTCACTACTGTGCACAGGTAAGGTCAAAGGTATGCCAATGTTCGGACCCGGCCGGTTGGCGAATTGTAGACGGCCTAATTGTCGGCAACTGTACTTGCGGCTAATTAGATTTTTTTGGTAACCGAGAGCTGCCGTTGATGGCCGGCCGGAGTGGGTCGTCAGCTGCGGCTCAGCCGCCCTCGGTTGTATGCCGCCAATAATCCCCGGGTCGAATGATAGGAATCTCATTTATGCGTTGCATATCGAGCAAATCACGATCGACGCTGATTAGGAGTGCACATTCGCCACTAACTGCGGTGCCCAAGATGGGTATATCCGTGGGATCCCGACACACGTCTGACGGCAAATCGGCCGGCTCGACAACCACGGCCGCGCGGCGAAGAAATGCGGCGACTTGGTCAGCCTCACGCTCGGGGAAGCGGAATTTCTCCACCAGCTTTCGCCCAAGTTCCCCGAGTATAAATTCGGACGTCACGAGCTCGTGGTGCAACAGGAGATCTTCAAGCAACTCGGCACACACGCCAGCGCGGCTGATGTGAGCCGCAATCAGCACAGAAGAATCAAGCGCAACC
>CAJCJE010000400.1 GCA_903970565.1 Candidatus Melainabacteria bacterium
CGAACAGCCGAGGCGTCGACACCTCGGCCGGCAAGGCACTGGCCCTGCTCGATGCCTTCTCGGGGCCGTCGAAAGTGCTCGGGGTGACCGAACTGGCCGCGCGCGCCGACGTCGCCAAGTCGACCGCACACCGCCTGCTGACGGTGCTCGCCGCGCGGGGCTACATCCTGCGGGTCGGCGACCGCTACAGCCTGACCGAGCACATGTTCGAGATCGGCAACCAGACGCGGCCGTGTCGTCCAGGCGGTATCCGCGAGCGGGCCATGCCCTACCTCACCGACCTGTTCGCCTACAGCCGCCAGACGGTCCATCTCGGCGTGCTGGTGGGCACCGAGGTGCTCTACCTGGAGAAGTTGTTCGGCCACGACGCGCCCCGCTGCTCCACCACCGTGGGCGGGCGCCGACCCGCCCACGCCACCGCAGTCGGAAAAGCCATGCTCGCCTACTCACCACCCTCGGTGGTCACCGAGACCCTCGCCACCCCGCTACGCCGCTACACCCCACGCACCCTCACCACACCCGACCAGATCCACCGCGCCCTACAGCACGTCCTCGACGACGGTGTCGCCACCGACCACGAGGAGTCACAAACCGGCGTCTACTGCGTCGCCGCACCCGTGATCGACCGGCACACCGGGTATGCCATCGCGGCGATCTCGATCTGCTCCACCAGTTCGGCGGTCAAGCAACGCTACGGACGGACACTGATCCGGACGACCGAGGAGCTGGCGCGCCACCAGTACCCCTGATCTGACCTGACCGTGGTCGACGTCGTAGAGGTCGACCACGGGCCGGTCAGCCAGATCCTGGCCGCTCTCCTGGGCGCGCGCGGACCAAGGGTTCCCGCGCCGCTGCCGCCTGCCCGGCGGCGAGGGGCCGGCCAGAGTCGACGGCGGCAGGTGACCCGTCACCGCCAGGACCATCTTCCTTCGAATCGAGTAGGGACAACCTTGAGAAACCACACGCCCACCAGCCAGACGATGTACAGCGATACCGATGTGGTGATCGTCGGTGCGGGGCCCGTTGGTATGACGCTGGCGCTCCTGCTGGCCGAGCGCGGGCGGACGGTTGCCGTGTTCGAGCGCTGGGGTACCGCCTTCCCGTTGCCGCGCGCGGCGGGGATGAGCCACGAGACGGTGCGGACCTTCCAGTCGCTCGGGCTGCTGGAGCAGCTGCTGCCGCATCTCAACTTCGATCACGACGAGCTCTCCACCTCGCTCTACGCACCCGATCGGGAGGTGCTGGCGACGATGGCGTTCGCCGGCGACGGCGCATCGGGTTTCCCGCCGATGGTCGGTTTCCACCAGCCCGATGTGGATGGCCTGCTCAGCGAGGCGTGTGAGGCGCATCCGCTCGTCGGGCTCCACCGGGGTTGGGAGGCGCGAACCGTCGAGCAGGGCGGCGACGACGCCGTGGTGACCCTCGATCCCGTCGACGGGGACCAGCCGCGGGACGGCGATCCCGTCACCGCGCGCGGCCGGTTCGTCGTGGGGTGCGACGGCGCGAACAGCGTTGTCCGGTCCCTGATGGACACCGGGGTGACCGACACCGGTTTCTCCTCCACCTGGCTGGTGATCGACACGCTCGTGCGCCCCGGGGCCTCCGGTGTCGACCTGTTCGGACACATGCTCGACCACCAGCGCCCGGCGACACTGGCACCGGCCGGTAAGGGCCGCCAGCGCGTGGAGATGATGACGCTGGACAGCGATGATCTCGACCACATCGGCGACGCCGACTCAGTGTGGGGCCTGCTCGCCCGGTTCGACATCACTCCGGACAAGGTCGACCTCGCGCGTAGCGCGATCTACACCTTCCGGGGCCGGTGGGCCGACTCGTGGCGCGATGGCCGCATTCTGCTGGCCGGCGACGCGGCGCACCAGATGCCGCCGTTTCTGGGCCAGGGATTCAACTCCGGCGTGCGCGACAGCCTGGCGCTGGCCTGGCGGATCGACCTGATCCTGAGCGGTGAGGCCGCGATCGAGTTGCTCGACGGTTACACCACCGAACGCCTCCACCACGTGCGACAGATCGTCGAGGCATCAGTTGCCCTCGGCCAGCTGACCTGCAACACCGACCCCCAGGCCATCGACGCGCTCGTGGCCCAGTTTCGGGCGATGCACGACCATGTGGACACATCCGGTGAGGACGCGGCCATAACGCAGTCGGACTGGCAGCTCGGCCCGGGTTGTCTCCTGCCCGGCGACGCCGCAGCCGGCTTCGTCGCGCGACAGGCACGGGTCGAGAAGGACGGAATGACCGGACTGCTCGACGACCTGACCGGCTCGGGCCGGTTCCTCCTGATCGGCAAGGACGTCGATCCGATGGCGGGCCTGTCCGACCAGGCACGCTCCATCTGGCAGCAGCTGGGCGGACGCGGCGTGACCATCGGCGCGGACGACTTCCGTGACGTGGACGGCTCCTACGCGGAGTGGTTCCAGAAACTCGGCGCCACCATCGTGCTCGTACGCCCCGACTTCCAGGTCTACGGCACCGCGACCGACACGGATCACCTCAACGAGATGGTGATCAACCTGGCCCGTCAGTTGCACCTGCACGAGACCAGCACGTCCACGGCCGGCCAACTGGTCGGCTGAGGGGACGACG
>CAJCJE010000401.1 GCA_903970565.1 Candidatus Melainabacteria bacterium
GTCACCGTTGTCGGTGAAGGTGACGCCGGCCGGCAGGGCACCGGTCTCGGTGATCGCCGCGGTCGGCGCGCCGGTGGTGGTGACACCGAAGTTCAGTGCCGCGCCGACGATCGAGCTGGCCGTGGCACCGCTGACGATGCTCGGTGCCACGTTCTCGGTGACCGTCTGCGAACCGCCGCCGGCCAGGGGCAGCCACTCCGACAGGCTGCCACCGTAGGACTGGCCGAAGGCCGCGCCGTTGACGGTGCTGCCGGAGGGCACCGTCACCGGGACGGTGGCCGATCCGGTGCCGGCGTTGACGATGCTGACCGCGCCGTTGCGCACGGTCGCGGTGACCGTGCCGGCCGCCTGCGTGGTGGCCCAGCCGGACTGCTCGGCGAGCACCTGGGACTCGATCGCGTCGGTGCTCGGTTGTAGCGGCGCGGTGTACCAGCTGTTGTACTGCGCCAGCATGTTGTTGATCAGCGAGAGCAGGGTGTAGCCGTAGTCGCTGGTCACGCCGTTGACGGTCTGGGTGGCCGGACCGATCAGGTCGGACTGGTGGGCGTAGCCGACGCGCGGGTCGTTGGCCAGCACGTGGCCGAGCATGATGTGCGACTCCGAGGCCAGCAGCGAGGTCTCGGTGGCCGGCGTGCTCAGACAGGTCGTCGCCGAACTCGCCGCGCAGTGCCCGGTCTCGCTCGGGTACTGGCTGTTGCCGATCGAGTCACCCGGCGCGACGTAGAGCGTGTTGTACTCGTTGAGTTCGTCGGGCCAGTTGTCGGCGTTGTAGTAGATGTTGCTCGGGTAGCGCGGCGCGGCGTGCGCGACGTTGCTGCCGGAGGAGATGGTGTAGGTGTTGGGCTGACGCGAGCCGTCCGAGCCGAACACGGCGATCCCGGCGCCGGCCATCGCGGCCGGCATGTTCGGGCTCTCCAGGCCGGAGTGCTCGCCGGTGACCACGGCATTCGGGTTGAAGTTGGTCAGGCCGTTGTGCGCGGCGAACGCGACATCGAGGCCGATCTGCCCCTCGATGCTGGTCGTCGGGTCGGTCGCGGTGGCCGGCGTCCAGTCGTCACCGTTCGCGCCGGAGCACTCGATGCCGGGGTTGGTGGCCGTCGGGTAGCTGTCGGTGGTGGCCGGGGCCGCGCCGGGGCTGGTGGCACCGCCGTCGTAGAAGCTGTAGGTGCTGGTGGCGCCGGTGGTGTCCTCGGGAACCTGGCCGATCAGCCCGTAGCTGGTCGAGCCGGGGTCCTCCCGGTAAACGCTGTAACCCCAGAAACCACTACCGCCGGAGAACTGGGATTCCAAAGTGGACAGCGTGGGGCCGCCGCCGTTGGTGGCATCCGACCAGGTCAGGTTGACCGCGCCGTCGGCACCGACGTTCACCTGGGCGGGAATCGAGGGCTCGGACTCGCCGTAGGCGGTCGCCGCGGCGACCTCGTAGCTGTAGGCGCCCTCGGCCAGCGAACCGCCGGAACCGACCGTCGGGGTGTTGACCGACAGCGGCTGCCAGACGTTGCAGCCGAGGTAGAGGTGCGACCAGGTGTGCGTGATCCAGTCGAAGTCGCCCTGGTCGGCCAGGAGCGCGTTGACGAAGGCGGCGTCATTGGGGTTGCTCGGGTCCACGTCGACACCGGGGTCGGTGTAGGTGGTGCCGGCGTCGACGGTGGAGCCGGTGCAGTTCGCGCTGGACTCGGTCGTGGTGGACGGCGCGGAACAGGCACCGGCCGCGTTGAAGGCCAGCTCCAGCTTGATGCCGGTCTGCGCCTCCCAGTTCGCGACGTAGGCGACGTCGGTGGCGCTCATCTGGGTGTCCGGCGGGCCGTCGGCCGGATTGCCCTGCACCGCGTCGGGGCAGCCGACGTCGACCGGGTCGGTCGCGGCCGGCGTGCACTGGTACTGCGAACTCCACTCGTTGTCGGCGATGAACAGGTCGTCGACGTCCTCACCGAAGTAGTTGCGGTAGAGGCCGAGGTGGGTGTCCTGGGTGACCCAGTTGATCAGCCCTGGTGCCAGCAGCAGGAACTGCAAACTGCTGGAGTTGTAGTCGAAGGTCAGCTCCAACTCGGAAACGCCGGACTGCGCGTCGGAGCTGGGGTGCTGGTAGACCCCGGCGAGCACGTTGCCGGCGGAGTTGGTCAGCCACGGGGTCATCGGCGCGCCGGAATTGACCGTCGCCGGGTAACCGTAGGTGCCGGTGTCGAACGGAATCGTGCCCTTGAGTTCGGGCAGTGCGGTCAGCGCGGCGGAGGTGAGCGAACCGCTGGTGCCGTCCAGGGCACCCGAGGTGGCGTCGGTGAGGCCGAGGTAGGGGTAGCTGTAGCCGTCCAACTGACGCACATGGTAGGAGGACTCGTAGCTGTCCAGAGTGGTCAGCGCGGTCGAGGCGAACGCCGAGGGCGAGTCGGCGAAGATCACCCCGTTGAAGTCACCGGTGCTGCCGGTGGTCAGCGCCGGCAGGGTCACCGACTCGCTGCCGTAGGAACCAGTCGCGGTGGCCAGGGTGAAGGGGACGCCCTGGCTGGTCAGCGCGGACTGCCAGGCCGCGGTGGTCGGATCGCCCGTCTCGCCGCCGATCAGCAGTATCCGCAGATCCAGTTGTTGCGGGGTCGCCGCCGCTGCCGCGTCAACACTGACCACTGACAGCAGTGCGACGGTCGCAGCGGTGGCAAAGCCACCGTATTTCAACCAACGAGCGAGCTTCTGCACCAGAAAACCTTTCCAGGCACGACTTGCCCAACATGGGAGCACAGTCGAAAACATCGGATCTCAGGAGGAGCGAACGTCGACAACGCGCGTTCTTCTCGCCCGGTAATCGCACCAGGGACACCGAGCGTTTCAACGGAAGCCAGGTTGACGACGCAATAAGTCACATTCACACGGACCTACGTCCAACCAGGATTGAAGGTAACCAGAAAATCCGATTGTCGGTTAGCCGCTTACCAGACCTGGGACGGCTTGCCGGCACACAATCAGATACCGACTGCGCATTTACCTGATCACACTGCGTTGTTCGCTTCGCGCAGGTCAGCCAGGGCAAATTAGCCACTAACGCGCGATGAACACCGCTCACCTCGCGGTTCACAGTCAACCGTTATCCTAGTGTTATATTCACGACCGAAACGGATTCTGCTCACTCCGGGTGTCGGTTCACCCGGAGAACCATTCCACTCGGCACGTCGGTATGTCCGAAAAACTATTTCATAACCGGATTTCGTCGCTGACCGCGACGGTATCGAGCGCGCTGAGCAGGCCATATAACACAACGGAGTCGACTACCGATCCGGGAGTGCCGACCAGCCGGCGCCGTCGATTTGTGTTCGTCGACACGTATGGGGTGATTCGCCGGGCCTGTAACGGCTGATCCGTAAACGCGATACGTAGGTCGCCAAGTCATTCTCAATCTGTCGTATCCCCGATTTCCTCAGGCGAACCTCGGCGCCCACCGGGCCTTTGGGCATTGGCTCCTGCGCAAAAGAGCTTCGGTGAACGGAGTTAAGGTGAAGTTGGACGGCCTCCCACGCTCGACCTGGGCCGCCGCGGTAATATCGTCCGCGCGATTCGTTGGCGTCGCCAATACCAATCCTGTGCTCGGCCGATGATGGACGTCGCGCTGATGACAGAAGGCACCTATCCGCACAGCCACGGCGGCGTGAGCGTCTGGTGCGATCAATTGGTCCGGGGTATGTCGGACTATTCTTTCCGGCTCGTCGCCCTCGTCGGCAGCGGCGAGGAGGGGGTGGCCTGGCCGTTGCCGCGCAATGTCCGTTCGGTCACCTCGATTCCACTGTGGGGCCAACCGCCCGGTGGACCACGCTTCGGCCGCACCGCGCAGCGCCGCTTCCAGCCGCTGATCAGCAAGTTCCTCGACGTCCTGCTGGACACCTCGGCGCAGGGCCAGTCCCGGTTTCCCGACGTCCTCAAGGAGATGTTCGAGTTCGCGCTGGAGGAGGACCTGACCGCGGCCATGCGCGGTGAGGCCGCGCTGCACGCCCTCACCGAGATCTGGCACGCGCAGAGTGTCCAGCAGGGACTGACCCCGCCGTCGGTGCACGACGCCATCGTCGGCCTGCAACTGCTGGAACACTCGCTGCGACCACTGGCCACGCCCCCGGTCAAGGTCAGCGCCTCGCACTGCGTCGCCAACGGACTCGCCGTGCTCCCGGCGCTCACCGCGAAATGGGTCTACGGCAGCCCGATCCTGCTCACCGAACACGGGATCTACCTGCGGGAGCGGTATCTCGGCTACCGGGCCAACCCGTACAACTGGTCGGTCAAGGCGCTGCAACTGGCCTTCTTCCGCCGGGTCTGCGTCCTCGGCTACACCGAGGCCGGCATGATCGCGCCGGGGAACATGTACAACCAGCGCTGGGAGGAACGACTCGGCGCGCGGCACGAGATCATCCGCACCGTGTACAACGGAGTCGAGCCGGAGGACTTTCCGCCGGTCGAGGCCGAACCCGAGGTGCCGACGGTCAGCTGGGCCGGCCGGATCGACCCCATCAAGGACATCGAGACCCTGCTGCGCGCGTTCGCCCTGGTACACAAGCAGATGCCCGAGGCCAGGCTGCGGATGTTCGGCGGAACCCCGGCCGGCGGCAAGCCGTATCTGGAGTCCTGCCAGAAGCTCGCCGAGGAACTGGGCATCAGCGAGGTGACCACCTTCGAGGGCCGGGTCGAGGAGATCCGGGACGCCTACGTCGCCGGCCACGTCGTCGCGCTGTCCAGCATTTCCGAGGGCTTTCCCTACACGGTGATCGAAGCGATGACCTGCGGGCGGCCCTGCGTGGCCACCGATGTCGGCGGGGTGTCCGAGGCGGTCGCGGAGACCGGCATCGTGGTGCCCCCGCGCGATCCCACCGCGATGGCCAAGGCCTGCTTGAAACTGCTCGCCGACGACACGTTGCGCGCACGTCTCGGCGCGGCGGGCCGG
>CAJCJE010000402.1 GCA_903970565.1 Candidatus Melainabacteria bacterium
CGGCCAGCCGGCGCGGTCGCGCCCCCGGTGCCGGTCGCGGTCCGAGTGCCTCGGCGAGCAGTTCCTGGTGGATGTCCACCCGCCAGGGCAGGCCGTGATGACTCATTTCGGCGGCGGCCAACGAACTGGCCGATTCGGCCGCGGCCAGCAGCCGGACCCGCTCCGGGTGCGGTACCGCGCCGATCCGGTCCCGCTGGTCGGCGTACACCGCGAGCATCGCGTCCAACGGATCGGCGTTGCCCGGCAGCGTCTCCGGTTCCGGTTCGAACAGCGCCGGCTGGTGGGCCTGCTTCGGCGGCGGCGCGTCCTCGGGCACCGGTAACCCGGACACCCTGGCCCAGGCCGCCGGCAGGCCGCGCGGCTCGCCGTGCCGGCCGGCGTGGTTGAGCAGGATTCCCTCGACCAGATGCAGATCGTGGCAGCGGTCCACCCGAATCCCGGCGGCCAGCAGCCTCGGATACAGCTCCGAGGTGGCCGGCCACAGCCATCTCGGCCGGTGCTCGGCCTGGATCTCGGCGAGTCGGCCGGCCAGGTCGGCGGTAGCCTCGGCCGGCGCGAGCGGGGCGCCCCGCTCGTCGAGCAGACGCAGCCGGCCGGCACCGCCGGGGTCGGGGGCGACCGCGGCGAGCATGGGGTGATTGTGCGCCGAGCCACCGACAACCGGCTCCCGACGGCCGCCGAACCCCGCCCAGCGGTTGACGTACCGGTGGTATGCGTCCTTAAGCTGGGTACGCCGCCTGCGTGACCGAGCCGACCGCGCTCGGGTACCGACCGCACCGACCGATCACTGGAGATCTCGTGTTGGAGTACCTCTCTCGCGTGCCGGACTACCTCGGGCGACTGCTCGACCTGCCGGTTCGGGTCGACGCGCTGCGCAAGGCCGGCCTGTTCGACCCGATCCGACCCGACGAGGGGCTTCGCTCACTGCTCGCGGTACGCCGGTTCGGTCCGGTCGCCGGGGCCGCGCACATCGCCGCGCGGCGCGCCGGCCACGACCTGGCGCTGGTCGACGAGCTGGGGCCGCTCACCTTCGACCAGCTCGACCGGCGCTCCAACGCGCTGGCCAGGGCCTGGTCCGCGCGCGGCCTCGACCACGACTCGGTGATCGCGGTGCTGGCCCGCGACCATCGCGGCCTCGTCGACTGTATGCTCGCCGCCGCCAAGCTCGGCGCCCGGTTGCTGCTGATGAACACCGGTTTCAGCAAACCCCAGCTGACCGACGTGGTGGCCCGCGAGGAGGTCGCCGCGCTCGCCTTCGACCAGGAGTTCAGCGAGCTGCTCGGCGATGTCCCCGAGCACGTGCCGCGCTATCTGGCCTGGCTGGAGGACCAGGAGACGGTCGATCCCGAGCTGCCGAAGCTGGAGGAGCTGATCGCCAGCACGCAGGACTCGGCGGTGCCGACCCCGCCGAAACCCGGCGGTCTGGTGCTGCTCACCAGCGGCACCACCGGCACGCCCAAGGGCGCGCCGCGCCACGTCACCGGGGTGCTGGGCGCGACGCACTTCGTGGAGCGGATTCCACTGCGCGCCGGCGGCGCGAACTTCATCGCCTCGCCGATGTTCCACGCCACCGGCCTCTCGCAGCTCATCCTGTCCCTGGCCCTTGGCACCACGGTCGTGGTGCGGCGCCGGTTCGTGCCGGAGGAGACACTGCGCGCGATCGTGGACCATCGCTGCACCGGCCTGGTGGTGGTGCCGACGATGCTCGCCCGCGTTCTCGACCTCGGCCCGGAGGTGCTCGGCCGCTACGACACCAGCAGCCTGCGGGTGATCGTCACCGCTGGTTCGCTGCTCGCCCCCGATGTCAGCAACCGGGCCATGCACGCTTTCGGGCCGGTGGTCTACAACCTCTACGGGTCGACCGAGGTCGCGGTCGCCACCATCGCCACCCCGGAGGAACTGCTCGGCTCGCCGGGTACGGTCGGCCGCGCGCCGAAGGGCTGCGTGGTGCGACTCTACGACAAGCAGAACCGGCGGATCACCGACGCCGACGCCAAGGGCCGGATCTTCGTCGGCAGCGAGCTGGCCTTCGGCGGCTACACCGGCGGCGGACACAAGGAGATCATCGACGGGCTGCTCTCCAGCGGCGATGTCGGGCACTTCGACGCCAGCGGTCTGCTGTTCGTGGACGGCCGGGACGACGACATGATCGTCTCCGGTGGGGAGAACGTGTATCCGGCGGAGATCGAGAACCTGTTGCTGGAGCGGTCCGATGTGGCCGACGTGGTGGTGGTCGGCGTCGACGACCCGGACTTCGGCCAGCGGCTGCGCGCGTTCGTGGTCGCCGCGTCGGGCGCGAATCTCGACGAGGGGGAACTCAAGGAGCACGTGCGGTCGAACCTGGCCCGCTACAAGGTGCCACGCGAGGTGGTCTTCCTCGACGAACTGCCGCGCAACGCGACCGGAAAGGTGCTGCGCGGCAAGCTCGCCGAGTACGAGCCCGACCAGAAATAACTCAGCTTTCCCTTGCCCAGCAAGGGAAAGCGACCGGACTACTTCGAACCACCCCTGCGGGCGACCGCGATCGGGCCGCGCACGGTGCGCAGCAGCGCCTGGCTGACCGAACCGGCCATCAGCCCGGCCGCGACACCGTGGCCCCGTGAGCCGACCACCAGCAGCTGTGCCCTGCCGGCGACCTTCGCCAGGGTGGGTACCGGGTCGCCGACCGGGAAGTCGACGTCGATGTGCACGTGCGGGTAGCGGGTGGCGAACTCGGCCAGCGAGTCCGCGGTGTTCCAGCGCCGCCGCGCGGCCTCCTCGACGTCCCGGTGCACCGCACCGGGCAGCACGTGCACGGCGCGCACCCCGACCCGGTGCCGGTCGGCGAGGTCGAAGGCGAAGGCCATCGCGGGTACCGACACCGACGTGCCGTCCACGCCGACCGCGATCGACGCGCCGGCCCGGATCGGCTGCGGATGCGCGCGCACCGCGACCACCGGACAGCGGCTGCGCACCGCGAGGGTGCCGCACACCGTGCCGAACACCAGCTCCGAGAACAGCCCGGAACCCTCACTGCCCAGTACCACCATCGCCGCGGACTCCGCCTGTTGGCACAGCACCCCGACCGGGCTGCCCGGTTCGATGTGCGTGCTGATGTCGATGCCGGGCGCGATCTGGCCGACCAGCGCGACGGTGTCCGCGATCAGCGCGTGCGAGTCCGTGCCCTGCGCGCTCAACTCCATCGCCGGCACGATGCCCGGATCGATCACCGCAGTCGCGTACCGGTCGGTCTCGCAGTGCACGAGTACCAGTCGCAGCCCGGCCGCCGAGGCTTCCCGCGCGGCCCATTCCACGGCCAGCGCGCTCTGCGCGCCCTCGTCGATCCCGACGACGATCCGATCACGTCGGCGTTCGGTCATGGCGCACTCTCGCAGAGTTCGGGGCTTGTGAGCAACGCTCCGGATGTGTGTGGTCTGCTCACGGACTTGCGCACGGTCACTCCTCGCTGGCGCCCTGTTCGACGGCCCCGGACGCTGTCTCGCGTGCAGTGCCGGTGGTGCGGGGAAGATATCCTCTACTGTGCATCCGTCAGGTCCAACTCGCCACTACCTCGTGGCCGACACGGACCGATTTGGGACAGATGCGCCAGTTCGTCAACTCATCGACACAGGATGGATCGAGGTAGCCGGTGTCGCCAGCCGAGGACGGCATCCCCGGCGGCACCAGCGAGATCGCCGCCGCCGACGCAGCCCCGACACGCCCGGTCACCGACGGCGTGACCCCGACCGGTGTGGCGCGGGCCGGGTCCTCGCGCCGCACGGTCGCCAAGATCGTTACCGAGCTGTTCTCGCCCGCCGTGGTGGTCGTGCTGCTGCCGTTGGCCGTCGCCTGGCAGGCCACCGGCCACCGGGTCGGTGTCACGCTGCTGTGGGGACTTCTCGTCGCGGTGTTCTCCAGCGTGCTGCCGATGGCCTTCATCATTTTCGGCGCCCGGCGAGGCCGCTGGGACGGCCATCACGTGCGCAACCGCGAGGCCAGGCTGCTGCCGCTGTCCCTGTGCGGGGTGTCGACCGCCGTCGGCCTGGCGATCATGCTGCTGGGCCGCGCGCCGCGCGACCTGATCGCGCTGGACATCGCCATGCTGATCACCCTGGCCGTCTGCATCCTGATCACCCAGCTGTGGAAGATCTCCATCCACGCCTCGGTCGCCGCCGGCGCGGTCGCCACCGTCGTGCTGCTCTACGGACCGTGGCTGTTGCTGCTGATCCTGCCGCTGGTGCTGGTGGCCTGGTCTCGGGTCCAGCTCAGCGACCACACCGTCGCGCAGGTGATCGTGGGTGCCCTGACCGGGCCGGTCATCGGCGGCGCGGTCTTCCTGCTCATCCGCTGAGTGCGACGTGTTCATCAATTCGGCCGAGCCGGAGTACCGATCAGCCTAACGGCAACGCCGGCGAGGCCACGTCTGGTTGCTCCGGGTAACGCAACCGCGAGGAAACCGATTTCCCTCATACGACCGGCGGATAAGCCGCCGGACAGCGCGGGAGGGGAGCGGTCGGATGGGCGCCGCACGAGCCACCACCCTGGTGCTCGGTGCGACCGGCCGGCTTGGCAGCGACATCGCCCGGCGACTGGTGGGACTGAGCTCGACCTTGCTGCTGCACGGAGCCGATCCC